>DAOWNX010000152.1 GCA_030642335.1 Caldisericota bacterium | reverse complement strand
CTTTACTAAAAGACCTCAACGCTATCTTTTAGATGAATCAATAAACTTATACGGAATGTTTCTTCTTATTATTTTAATATTTTTGAGAATTCCTTTTAATCTTCTAAATAAGATTATTTTACCAGTGATAAATTTGCTGTTATAGGAGGAAATAGATGAAAAGAGTTTTAAGCGGTATGAGATCCACCGGGAAATTACACATAGGGCATCTTTTTGGCGCTCTTTCAAACTATGTCAAATTGCAGGAGCAATATGATTCGTACTATTTTATTGCAGACCTTCACGCATTGACAACAGAATATGCCCATACCGAGGAAATAAAAAGAAACAGAATAGAGGTAATGCTTGACTGGCTCGCTTCAGGTATTGATCCCGAAAAAAGTACGCTGTTCATTCAGTCAAAAGTTCCTGAACACGCATATCTCACTTTGCTTCTCTCAATGATTGTCCCTACTCCGTGGGTCGAAAGAAACACGACAGTAAAAGAAATGATAAGAGATTTAGATCTTAAAGAAAATGTATCATATGGACTACTTGGATATCCAATTCTTATGACATCTGATATTATCATATATAAAGCAGATTATGTGCCAGTGGGAAAAGACCAGGTACATCATCTTGAAATTGCAAGAGAAATTGTAAGAAGGTTTAACGGCTTATACGGGAATTTGTTTCCCGAGCCACAGGCACTGCTCACAGAATTTCCATCCCTTCCCGGAGTTAACGGAATAAAGATGTCAAAGAGTTTAAACAATGACATAAAAATTGCAGATACGGAAGAGGAAACAACAAAGAAAATTATGTCTGCTATTACAGACCCCGCAAAAATACGATTACATGACAAAGGACATCCTGCAATATGCACTATTTTCAAATATCACAGAGTTTTTAACAAAAAAGAAGTGCCCGAGATAAAACAAGATTGTGAATCCGGGCAATTGGGATGCGTTGCCTGCAAAAAACAGTGTGCAGCAAAATTAAACGAGCTTCTAAAAGGAATACGCGAAAAAAGAAAATCGCTTGAGAACAATGAACAAGAAATTATAGAAATCTTCGAAGAGGGAAGCAGAAAGGCGAAAAAGGTTGCTTCGGAAACGTTAAAAGAAACCCTCTCAATGATGAAGATTGACTGATGAGCGCAACAACAGTACTTTCTGAAATAATAAAAAACGCAAAAGAAAGCAAAGAAAACCTGCTTACAATAAATTTAATCTCGACCGTAGAAAAAGAGCTTAAAGACATACGTAATAGTGAAGATTTCCTGGAAGTAGGGAACACCATTTTGTATCTCAGTACCCTTATAGCGTTAAAATCGGAACTTTTGCTTTACCTCTTTTCTTTAGAAAGCAGTAAAAGAAAGAAGGAAATGTCCGAAGATACGGAACTTATGGAAATTTTTTCTATCATACAAAAAAGCATATCGAAAAAAAGCACTTTTAAAAAAGCACAGTACGTTGAAGTCGAGGAAGAAGACAGTGTGCCTCTTTCAAAGCTTTCAAAAATCGTGCAGGAACTTTTAGAAAGAGAAAGCTATCTTGACGAAAAAGAGATAAAGAAAAGCAACATTTCAATAAAAGAAACGATGAAAATGTTAAAAGAAGAAATAAAAAAGAAAAAGAAGATTGTTTTTCAAGAACTCTTCACAGGTAAAAGATCCCGCCTGGAAATTGTTTTGATGTTCCTGGCAATTCTCATATTGGCAAAGAGCAAATTTGCAAAAATAACACAAAAGGACACGTTTGCTTCAATCTACGTGGTTTACAGCAATGAAAAAAGAAGAATATCTCTTAGCAATTGAGTCGATTTTATTTGTTTCCGGAAAACCCATTACCATAGGAAAATTAAGGGAAACATTTGGTATCAGTGCAGATGCCATACTGGAGATTCTCCTTGATCTTGAAAAACAATACGAAGTTAAGGGTATCAATGTAGTACTAACCAAAAAGGGTTATACACTAATTCCAAATAAAAAATACAAACGATTCTATTCAAAATTTATGAAGATAAAAAAATCTACCCTTTCAAAAGAAGCACTGGAGGTCATAGCAATTTTGATTAACAGTGAGAAGGCAACAAAGGGAAGAATTGATAAATTAAGAGGCGTAAACAGCACAAGGATGATAAATACGCTTCTAAAAAAGGGATTGATAAAAAGGGAGATTAACAATAATACTGTTTATTACAGCGTCACAGCTTTTTTCATAAAAAATATAAATCCAGAAATGCGAGAAAAACTATTTAACAAGAGCCTTTTTAAAAAAGAAAAATAGACACCTGTACATAAGGATAATGTGGGGAAAAATCCATTTTTATGACACTATTTTAAACAAAAATAAAGACCATTCTCGTTTAAATCTATTGTTCTTTTATGGTTGGATAACATGGGGATAACTAAACTGCTGATTGCTACTAAGTTAAGACAATTTGAAAAAAATTTCACTCTTCGTCAGCATTGATTATAACCTTATCCACAGTAAATTGTGGATAATGTGCATAACTTTTTATGACACTGCTTTATCCCAAATAATGCTTACTTTTGAGTAAATATTTTAGAACAAGATATAAATTATCCACAATTTTTGAAAATAAAAATGTTTCATATAAAAACCTATATACAAAACACTCTTTTGAAACAATTAAGCACCTCTTGACAACTTTATAATTATAAATTATATTATTGTATTAGTACAATGATGAAATAAAGTAATCTTTTAATAAGGGGGGATAAATATATGAATACAAAAATCAAAATGTTAGCAGCAACAGGATTGCTTATTGTTTTGATTTTATCATTTGGCTGTGCACCGAAAGTAGATGTCGAAGAAG
>DAOWNX010000115.1 GCA_030642335.1 Caldisericota bacterium | reverse complement strand
GGTTTTGTTGCAGATTCCGCGTATAGATATACTGGTATGTTTAACTCTTCTGCTATTTTTTTGCCGGTGTTTTTACTCATTTCTATGCAGTCATCTATTGTGACATCTTTGACTGGTATAAACGGTATGACATCTACTGCACCCATTCGCGGGTGAGTGCCTTGATGATTTTTTAAATCTATTAATCTCACTGCATCTTTTGCTATTTGCATCGCTCCTTTTTCTACACTTTGTTTGTTACCAACAAATGTGATTACCGAACGGTTGTGGTTAGGATCTGATGAATAATCCAGTATTTTTACTCCTGTTTTTTTGAGGTTTTCAATAATTTCTTCTACAATTTCTTTTCTTTTTCCTTCACTTATGTTTGGTACACATTCAATAATTTCGCCCATTTTTCACCCCACATTTATAATAATTATTGTGACACATTCTATCATTTTGGCTTTCATTTGTCAATATTTATGGGGGAAAAGATTGTATTTAAGCGGATATCATTGGCTTTTTTGCTTAATTATGGTTTTTATCACAAAAATCTCTGACTTATAATCTATTTTTAATAAAAACCTTAAGAAAGCCTTATTAATACTGCTGTTTGCAAGAAATCCTTTATTTATTATACTATTAACAAAGCGGAGGTGATTCTCCAGGTGAATATAAACGATGCGGCAAAATTTGTGGAAGCACTTCTTAATAAAGAAAAGTTGAGCTATAGGATAGCAAAAAATAAGAAATTTGTTCTTTTTAATAATCTTGACATTGGATACTGCAGTGTCATCGCAGTAACGCAAAGCGGGATTAGCATCATTGTCCAGCTGAAAAACAAAGATAGAATACGCTCTATGGATGCCCTATGTAATAGCTTGAAAAAGCGTTTCACATTATTGCGGTGTACCGAGGTCAAAAAAGGTAATACTGTTTTATTCCGTCTGCAACTTCCCATGAATAAAATTACCGATTTTGAGACAATTCTTGTTGCGGTAAATTCTGAATTTCAGCAGGAATTATCTATGTTTGTCTTGGACGACACTCGTAAAAATCCGGATCTGTTTTTTACCGAGCAGTACAGTATATGGCAATCTATTCCGCTGGCCGAGCAAAGCAGTATGCTGGAAGAAATAATGGTTATTAAGGAACGTTATTTTGGAACGACTAAAACAAAACAGGGCATTGCAAATAAGCTTTACAAAGTTAAGAAAATGCTGTCAGCAAAATACAAAGAAAAAGGCGAAGAAGAATTGGATGATATGTTTTTAAAAGAACAATCTTTCAGTTCTTTTTTTGAATTTTATTTGCTGGATTTTGCTGCTATGTTTAGAGCAATTGAACTTGGCCTTATAAAGTTTAAGGTAAGTGACTTTTTTAAAAATTATAAAATAAGGAAGCCAGGATGAAAATATCATTTATTGGAGCAGGGACAATGGCTTCTTCTATGGTTAAGTGTATCATCGAGAAAGGCGTTTATGAAAAGGAAGACATCGCGGGCAGCAGCCCGCGTCTTGCAAGAGCGAGGGAATTGAGCAAACAATTTGGCATCAAGATGATACAAAATAATGCGGAAGCAGCATCGTTTGGCGATATTGTGGTGCTATCCGTTAAACCACAGATTTTTTCAACTGTTGCAAAAGAGTTAAAAGAAGTATTGCAAGACCACCAGATTGTGTTATCCATAATGGCTGGTATTCCAATAGAGGTAATACAAAGGGAGCTTACGCACAAAAAAGTAGTGCGCGTAATGCCTAATACTCCTGTTCAAGTCGGACATGGAATGAGTGTGTGGACTGCGACAGAAGAAGTGAGCGAAGAAGAAAGAATTCACGTGAGAGAAATTTTTTCTTCAATGGGGAAAGAACTGTTTGTTAGGGATGAAGATTACGTTGATATGGCTACAGCTTTAAATGGCACTGGTCCTGCATTTGTGTTTTTGTTTCTTGAAGCAATGATAAGCGCAGGCGTTCATCTTGGATTCTCCCGAAGAGTGTCCAAAGAACTTGTTTATCAAACTGTACTTGGTTCTATACTTTTTGCTATGAATTCTGATAAGCATACAGCAGAGCTGCGTGATATGGTAACTTCCCCGGGAGGCACTACGACAGAAGCATTGTATGAATTAGAAAAAGGGACTTTTAGAACTGTTCTTGAAAAAGCAGTGTATGCTGCTTACAAGCGGACGAAATATTTAGGCGAATTAAGTAAAGAGAAAAAAGAAGGAGGGCAATGATAAACATGGTGACGAAGGAATATGAAGTAAAGCTTACTGCATCAAAAAAAATGCTCGAAAAGATCGAGCAAATTCCAGGATTTCTTAATTGGAGCATTAAGGAAGGAAAAGAAAAGTATCTTATCAGCCACTACTTCGATACTGAGAAATTTGACCTTCTTTACAGCAATATGGCATATAGGACAAGAGAAGAGGATGGCAAAAATGTCGCAACACTTAAGGGAAACGGTATCCTTAAAAATGGAATATTCATAAGGGATGAGTTTGAAGAAATACTGCATAATGGTGAAGATGTGACAAAAGCTGATTTTTTGAATAAATATTTTCCGCAAATACTGGAAATTACTAAAGAAACTCCTCTGAAAGAAGTGTTGATTGTGGATAATGAAAGGCATATGTTGTATCTTGAGAAGGATGGTTCTCTGATTGAGGCTTCCCTGGATTTTCTGCACTTTGTGCTGGGCAAAAGGAAAGTTGCTTACAATGAGATTGAGCTGGAACTTAAAAACGGATGCGAAGAAGATCTTTTAGAATGTGCTTCTTTCTTGAAGCTTAATTTTCACCTGTTCTCAGCAGGTGCATCCAAATATGAAATGGGGTTGAGGAGTTTTAATCTTATTCCACTATTATAATTTATCTGTAAATATTTGAGGCGGGGCTCTGCCCCGCCTTTTTTAATTGTATAATTTATCCTTTCTTTACCAGGGAAGTTTTGCTCATTTATATTTATTACTCTCCTTTGTGTCCAATTTAAAAGCAGTCTTTCTGGATTAATTTTCTTTTTAAATTTGTTTCGGATTACCAACTAATAATTTTGATAGGAAATTATAAATATTTATATACTAGGAAGTTAATATGTGACTATAAGTATATTTGAGAGAGAATGAAAGAATTGTTTTCTTGACAGTCAGGGAGAGTACTGTATAATAATATTTGTGGAGTTACAGTTTGAGGCAGGGTATGCATTATGAAAGAGAAAATGGTTGTTCAGAAATGGAAATGTAAGTTGAGAAGAAGTTCTAAAGGGCAGCTATTAATTTTGTGCAGGGATCTTATGTCTTGTAAAGTAGAGTGTGTTTTAAACAGGTGGATTTGAACTGGACTTTTTTGGTGTAATTAGCTGGGTTTGGACAGACTAATTAAGGAAGTTACAGATTCTGGGGGGTAAGTTTGGACTATGCTTAGAGTATATATTGCTGTGAGCAACTCAAAAAATGTAAATGTTAACAATGCAAAAAAGGAGGGGTTATGAAAAAATTTTTAAGTATTTTAATTGTTGTTGCAATGGCCATTTCATTAATGGCAGGGATTGCTTTTTCTAATGGCAATGTATTGAATGCTGGAAATCCTCAACCCAATTTAGATATTGAGAGAGTTCAGCAAGCAAGGGAAAATTACATTAAATCGAAGATTAAAACTCCCGAGAAACCAAACCTTCCAGGGAAAGGTATTAAGGTACCAACTGATGGTGTTGGACC
>DAOWNX010000037.1 GCA_030642335.1 Caldisericota bacterium | reverse complement strand
CTTTTTATTCCAAGTATCCCGAAGTCAATTACGTATAACGGAATTAGACTATACGAAGTTGGCGATAGCTGATTTGGGCGAACGCAGTGAGCCGTAGAGGCCGTGGGCCGTGTTATCAGAAGTTGTGCACTTTTGAAATCTCATTCTTAGTTTTGAGAAATCAATCAGACATCCTAAGCTCTCTGTTCTCCTTTAATAGTGTGTGTAGCTGAACTAAGTTTTTATCTGGATTCCTTAACAGTTGAGCAACAGTATCTAAAAGGATTAAATCATCATCTTCCATATTCTCCATTTCAATTTTCGTTATAGGGGGTCCTTCCCAATACAACACTTCCTCTCCTGTAATACATAGAAAATCGTGACAGAGATTGTCACGAATAAACCACATCCCCCACATATCCATGACCCCATATAATTCTGGTGAAACCAACTCTTTTCTTGCTTTTAGCCAAGCATCTGCAGAGAATTCAAATTTGTCCCTTGGAATGTCATACATGTTAAAATCTATTCCAAATATTTCAGTATCGTCACATACATCCGGATCCACTAATTTCCATCTTTTCGTCCCCTTATCCCAATACTCGCATATCCAATGGTCAATATATTTACCTTCTTTACCTAAATATGGGGCAAATCCAGCCCTCACTCGACTCGGAATATTTCGATATTTAAGGATGGATGCCAGAAATAAAGCATAATTTCTACACGCAACGACTATTCGCTCTTCTGGTAATCGATCTAAAACTAATCCCTTAGGATTTCTTCTCTTAAGTTCTGCCAACATTTCTTGTACTGTAGATAGTTTTTCGTCTTCCCGAGTTCTTCCTTCAGGAAGTTTATCTTTATAGTAATCTAAAGCAAAGACGTGTATGATCTGGTGATTAATTATAGTACAAATCTCTGGAATAGTCAGAGGTAGATTTTTATACATTTCTGCGTAAGGGCCTGGGTCTGTATATCTCCCCATTTTTCGAAAATAATCAAGAGTTGATTTATTTATCATGGTTTCTCCTTTCTTTACAACAGTTAACAGTTTTACATCCGTAAAAACAAAATAAAAAAGGGGCCAATAATAGAAAAGACATCCTTAATTTCCATATAAGTGTTGCTCCTTGATTTGAAAAGAATAAAGGATCATTCACGATTTTGCCTAACTTGGTTATATCCGCACTTACTTCGGATACATATCTCTTCTGCACTTTTCACCATTTACTTCTCTTATTTATTCCCATAAAATACCTTATCATTTTATACTCCACAATTTTTAAAAGTCAAATGAATTTTTTAAAGCAAAAAATAAAAACTCTCTCAGAATTAATCAAGAGAGTTCAAATTAAGAAAAGTAAATTAAAAAAACTTCTTTTACTTTTCACTCTGGCGGAGAGAGTGGGATTTGAACCCACGAGAAGGTTGCCCTTCTACCTGTTTTCGAGACAGGCACCTTCAACCACTCGGCCATCTCTCCTCTTTGTTATTATATTTATTTCTTCTATTTTTAAAAAATTCTTGAAGTATTGTCTTGCACTCATCCTTCATTATTCCACCTTCTACCTTTGCATTGTATCCAAATGTTTTATAGGTAACGGGGATATTTATTATGCTTCCGCAGGCGCCATTTTCTGAATCATATGCTCCAAAGACAATTTTATTTATTCTTGCCAGTAGTATTGCCGAAGCACACATAGGGCATGGCTCAAGTGTCACGTAAATCGTACAACCTGTTAATCTCCAATCATTTTT
Organism: Caldisericota bacterium; assembly: GCA_030642335.1. Lineage (GTDB taxonomy): Bacteria > Caldisericota > Caldisericia > Caldisericales > Caldisericaceae > UBA646. Next base: position 5,666 of record DAOWNX010000037.1, on the reverse strand, counting down.
TTTCTTTGCAGCTTCTCTTATTGCAAGTATTTCTGCATGAGCTGTGGGATCTTTTAGTTTTTCTCGCATATTATGAGCAGCAGAGATTACTTTGTTATCACAGACAATAACTGCACCAACCGGTATTTCTTCTTCTCTTTCGGCTTTCAGTGCTTCTTTTATTGCTAATTGCATAAATGGATTCTTCACAATGTGTAACAGGTTGATATGAAAAGATGTTTAATTATGCAATTATGCACAGTTATTCTGTAATTGTTTTTTTAAAACTATCAAACATAAGTTTCGGAATTTTCATAAGATCAAGCCCTATTGATATACAATTTTTTAGAACGTCATTAAAAATATCAAGAAATACCTTTGCAGAGAGTTTTGCCCCTTCTTTTGCCCCTTTTAGCATACCTTTTGCTACGGCACCAGTAGCGATAACATTATCTTTTGTCTCCTTTTTGGCATCCTTTACTGCACCTATAATTATTTTTTCAATTTCTTTTTTCTCCTGCTTGCCTGTTTCAAAATACTTTTTTGCCACTTTTTCTACTTCTTTCTCAATCGTTTCTTCTACATTTTGTCCTGTTTTTATGGCTTTCATCACGATTTCTTCAATATTTTTATATAAATCGTTTGTATCCATGTTATCACCTCCCTTTTTATTATAGATTAGAATAATTAAAATTCAAGTTTCAAATCCCCAAAATGCTTAATAAATCCACTATTTTGTATATAATAGGTGTGTGTGGAGGTGTTGCATGCTTTATGATTACGAGAAAAGGGATTTTAAGATAGCAAAGACAGAAGCCATAAAAGTTAGCAAAGATGTCCTGCGAACAAAAATTGAATATGAGAGTTTTGTTCAAACCCCATACCCTGAAACAAACAAAGTGGTAGGATATCTTTTCGAGCCCAAACAACCTAAAACGAATATTCCACTCATTTTTTTACATGGAATGGGGGACAAAAATCTTGTGCCTTTGAGTTGGTTCCCACATCAATTTGCTAAAAATGGTATTCCTTCGTTTCTTATGATTGTGCCATATCATTTTGAGCGTACGCCAAAAGGGATGAAGAGTGGGAAAAAGTTTTTGCTTGATGATATGGAGAACACGGTGAAGGATTTCAGGCATGCCGTCGTTGATCTAAGAACAAGTATGGATTTTCTTGAAAAAGACGGTAATTATGGTGGAGAGTTCAACTTGATAGGTGTTAGTTTCGGAGGAATGGTAGGAATAATTGCAATGGCGGTAGACGAAAGGATTAAAAAGGCGGTGTTTGTTGTAACTGGCGGCAATTTTGTGCATATTACCTGGAAAAGTTTAGCTACAAGAGTATTAAGGAAAAAATATGAGGTAGATGCAAATAGTGATTTATACGGATGCACTGAAAGGAAATGCATTGAAATTCATAAAGATTATTTTGATTATATTAAAAAATTGAAGACGCTTGATGATCTGGAGAATGTGCAACCTACAAAAGAATGTTTTCTGTTTGATCCCCTAACTTTTGGGCACTATCTACGGAAGAGAAAAGTTATTATGTATAACGCATTGCTTGATGAGGTTATTCCAAGGCAAGCTGCCCAAGAACTGTGGGAAGAAATGGGAAAACCTGAAAGACACTGGTTGTTTTCAGGTCATGCCACTTCAATATTCTATAGAAAGCGAATTTTAAATCGAAGTTTAAAACTTTTTTTAAGTTAGAGTAAGGCAATTTGGTTTTAATCGAAATTTTGCTATCATTTATTGAAGGTAACTAAAAATACTAAGGAGCGTGATGCTTTATGTCTTTATTGATTCTTATTGGCTATATCGGTGCTGGAATTCTTTTTATATTGAAAATAAATTATGTGGCTATTATTGTTCTTGTTGCAGCAATAATTTTGCATATTTTTCGGATGTTTTCCCCAAGTACTCGGGCTGTAACGCTGCTGTTGAATGCGAAGCAAGCAATTGGGCAAGGAGATATTGAAAGGACAGTTAAGCTTATTCTTGATTCGATTGCTCTTAATACAGATGAGAATAATGTGAATTATATTCTTGATCAACCCGGGAAAAATACAGAGCATTACTTAAAATTAGCATTTATTCTCGAAAATAAACTGAAAGCGAACGATACGCCATTTTTTAGATATTTTGTTTCCAGCATATTTTATAATGTTGGAAATACGGGAAAAGTTGTTGAAATAATGAAAGAGATTCCCCAAAAAGATCTAAGTTTGAAGAATGTCCGTATTTTAGGCGCTGCTTTTATGGAATTAAAAAATTTTGAAGAAGCACTTGCTCTGTTTGAGAAGTTTGAACCAGAGAAGGCACCATTTTCTTCAGACGGAATGGCCATTCTTCTTGGCATTGGTCAATCTTATGCAGAAACAAAAAACATCAAAAAGGCAAAGGAATATTATACACGTATTGCGCAGTCAAATTCTAAGTTTCCCGGACTTTCTATATTAGGGGATAGAATCAAAGAAATTGAAAAATAATGAAGATATTTGGATTAATTGATTTAAGGTCACTGTTTGTTTTTGATAATTATTCAGATAATTTTGAAAACTCAATTAATGCTGCTTATAAAATGTGTGAAGATGGAGTTAATGGGTTGGCTATAATAGGGAATTTCAAAAATGCTCTGAAAATCTATAATTTTTTGAAGGACAAGGTGGATATGCCCGTGACGGTTGTTGTGAAAACTGAGCGACAGCGCAGAGTAGTCACCAAATATTCAATATCGCCGATTTTTTCAAAAAAATTGCTGTTTCATTCTGTGAAGGCAGTATTTCCGGATAATGCAAATTTTCTAAAGAGTAAAAATGGAGATGCTATAGTTTTTTTTAATAATAATTTGCTAAAAATTTTTTATGAAGAAGACAGCTATATCCCTGAAATTATTGCTGTTGTTTCTTATCGAATGGCTGAAATTGGCTACAAATACATCATAACATCTGAGCCACTCAGTGCTCGAGCAGGCCTTAAACTGTTTTTTAAATCTCGATAAATTATTTTAAGATTCTTTTTATTGATTCTTTGAACGGCTTTCGTAGTATTCCTTTTTCCGTTATGATTGCATCGATGAATTTGTTTGGGGTTACATCAAAGGCAGGGTTGTACACTTTAATTTTTTCAGGTGCAACTCTTTTTCCTCCGCAATGTGTAACTTCTTCTGGGTTTCTTTCTTCAATGGGGATATCAGCACCACCTGGTATATTAGGGTCGATTGTTGATATTGGCGCAACTACGTAAAATGGGATTTTATGGTACCTGGCAAGGACAGCAAGTGTATATGTCCCGATTTTATTTGCAGTATCACCATTATTAGCAATTCTATCTGCTCCTACTACAATACCGTTTACTAATTTTTTTGCCATCATAAATCCGCTCATATTGTCGGTAATAAGATGAAAAGGTATCTTTGCTTCTTTGAGTTCTAGTGCAGTAAGCCTTGCCCCCTGAAGATATGGGCGTGTTTCCAGGGCAATTACGCTAATGTTTTTGTGTTTTTCAAATGATCTTCTTATTACTGAGAATGCTGTGCCATGCGCAACAGTTGCAAGTGCGCCTGTATTACAGATAGTCATAATGGTATCGTTATCATGGAAAAGAGTCGAACCATATTTTCCTATACTGAGATTCTGCTCCGCATCTTCTTTTTCCATCATTTTTGCTTCTTTAAGAATGAGGCGTTTGATTGTGTTTACTGTTTTGCCTTTATTTTTTTCAGCGACTTGATATATCCTTTCTGTTGCCCATTTGAGATTTATTGCTGTTGGCCGTGCACTGTCGAGATATTTCTTAATTTTGTTTAATTTTTGAAAAAATTTTTCTTCCTCGAGGTTTTTGGTACCAAAATACATACCGTATGCAGCGGCTACTCCTATTGCTGGTGCCCCTCTTATCATCATTTTGTTAATTGCTTCCCAGATATCCTCTTTGGTCTTGCAGGGCATATTTACAAATTCGAAGGGGAGTTTCCTCTGGTCTAATATATAAAGCGTCTCCCCTTTAAATTTTAAAGAAACCAATTTCATCAGGTAATTTTATGTTTTTTCAGGCAATCTGTGCATACCCAGGCAGTTTTAATTTTCCCATTTAGAAGAACTTTTGCTTTATGTAAATTTGGAAGAGTTCTTCTCTTGGTTTTTCTGTGTGAATGGCTTATGCTGTTTCCAACCATTGGGCCTTTCCCACATATTTCACATTTTCTACTCATTGCGTTACCTCCAATTTTAAATAATACTCTTACATTGTAAGAAAATTTCCATTCAATGCAATAGTCTGCTATAATAATATGCATAAATAGGAGGTAAAAATGAAAAAAATAATCGTTTCAGAAAATGCATTAGCAAAGCTTGCAGCTTTAACCACAATGCAATGTTATGGCGTCGTGGGGCTTGTTCCTGCGAGCATTGGAGAGCGGTTTCTTTCGCTTTTGGGCGGCGACAAACTTAGTCGAGGCATAGATGTAAAAATAAAAGGTAGACAGGTATCTTTTACGATATATGTTGTTTTACAGAGCGGCGTAAAAGTTTCTGAAGTGGCTAATATTATTGTTCATCAGGTGTCTTATAAGCTGGAAAAACTTACAGGGCTAAAAAATATTGATGTAAATGTGGTTATAAAAGGTGTGAAAAGGGAGGCATAAGTGAATAAATTAACCCTTGTTGAATTTGACAGGATGTTTCAGGGAGCAGTTGCTAATCTGAATAAACACAAGGAATTGGTTAATAAGTTGAACGTATTCCCGGTGCCGGATGGAGATACGGGTTCAAATATGTATCTTACATTAAAAACAGCCCTGGAAGAATTGAGTAAACAAAAAGCAAAAAATTTGAATGAGTTTGGAAAGGCTGTATGCGAGGGTACTTTAATTGGTGGAAGAGGAAATTCTGGCGTTATTCTCTCACAGATTTTTAAAGGTTTTTTTGAATATATAAACGGAAAAGAAGAAGTAACAATCCGGGAGTTTGCGGAAGGGTTGGTTTTATCTTCAAATATTGCGTACCAGGCAGTTATTAAACCTGTTGAAGGAACTATTCTTACAGTTATTAAGTCAATGTCGAAAAAAGCGATGTTTCTTGCATGCGAAGAGTCTGATTTTGCATCCTTTCTTGAGAAAATATTGGAGGGGGCAAAGGAGACACTGGCAAATACACCTGAGCTTCTTCCGGTTTTAAAAGAAGCTGGCGTTGTGGATGCTGGTGGCCAGGGACTTGTTTTCATTACAGAAGGTCTTCTTTATGGACTTAGAGGAGAGTTAGAAATTACAAAAGGTTTTGAAGAAGTGGTACAAAAAATGGATCAACAGGTTTTAGGTGAAGAGCTCGAGTTTAAGTATGATACAGTGTTATTACTGGAGATTGCTGATATTGATCCTGATCAATTAAGGAAAGATTTAGAGCAATTTGGTGATAGTATTGTCGTAGCAAAATCAGGAAATCTGACAAAATTGCACGTGCATTCTAACGAACCACATAATGTCATAGAATTTGTTATGAAGCATGGCCCCATTAAAGAAGCACGAATCGAAAATATGCAAAATGAACAAGATGCTTTTTTTGCAAGTAAAGCCCCGGCAGCTTCCAAAGTTTCTACCAACAGATCCTTATCCATAGTTGTTGTTTCTCAAGGAGAAGGATTTGACCAGATTTTTCGTAGCTTAGGTGTTGATGTTTTGGTAAG
>DAOWNX010000013.1 GCA_030642335.1 Caldisericota bacterium | reverse complement strand
GAAGATTCATCGTTGCTATCCCGTCCCGAAGTGTGTCAAGCGATGTCATGTGTTTTCGGTTGTCGCTATCCCGTTGGCCCACTGTTGCCCAATCACGTGCTTTAAATTTTTTTACGTCACCCCATTCCTTAAATTCCACAGGTTCAATCATCTGTCCCCTCAAGCCGTCTACAAGCACTACTGTCATCCTCCTCTATTTATCGGCAAGGTCAAATGCATCAAACATTAAATCTGCTTCTTCCTGTAAGGTATGAGGTGCAATAACAATGGAATGGTAATCGCCATGTCCTCCTCCTTTAACTGCCTGGGAATAATCAGCTTGAGCCGGTGCAATATCACCAAGACCAGGCCCTCCCCTCATTGCATTGACAACCACGCATGGGACATCTGAATTTGCAATATAACTAAAACCTTCGTGCATTAAACTAATACCCGGGCTTGAAGAAGTCGTAATGACTCTTGTGCCCGTACAAGCTGCACCGTAAACCATATTGATTGCAGCCACTTCACTTCCTGCCTGCAAAAATACCCTTCCGAGTTTAGGCATCTGCCGGCTAAAATATTCCGGTACTTCATTTTGAGGTGTAATAGGATATCCGAAAAAAGCCATACAACCTGCTCTTATGGCTGCCTCTGCTATTACTTCAGAACCTTTCATTAATGTTTTTTCTCCCATAACCTCTCTCCTTACCTTTTCACAGGCTCTGGTCTTCTTACTTCTGCAATCGCTTCATCCGGACAGATCAAATAACAAAACCCACATGAAATACAATTCTCATTGTCAAACAACTCCACAGGATGATAACCTTTTGAATTTAGTTTTTCTGCGATTCTTAGTACATGTTTTGGGCATACGGAAACACAGAGCCCGCAGCTCTTGCATCTCTCTTCATTAACTAAAACTTTTTTCTCCATACTGCCTCCTTTTAGCTACTCTCCCAGCCGAGGAAGAGGATTAACAAACAGTTTTAATGGTAAAATTGGTAAATTTAAATCTCTAACAAGATTTTGATGCTTTTCATCGACACAAGCAAAGTAAATTGGAATTTTTGTCTCTTCTGAAACATCCTTTACAATTTTATACTCATTCCGTATAACTTGCTCTGTTGTTTCCCACCTCAGGTGTGTGTTAAAAACAAGAGCATTTATTGCAAGTTTTGATGCACCTTGAATTTGCGCCATTGCTTTAATTATTTCCTTTGTATTTGAGGTTTCGGGACGTCTTGTATTAACAACAAAAAAGAAATTATAGCTTCCTTCAGGAAACAAATTTTTGAATTGGGCAATAGCACCTGCACCATAAGGATCTCCGCCAATATCCAGTATCTTTTGCTTATCTTTTCCCATCAATTTACTGATAATATGCGGAGGGAGAATAGGAAGATCAATTTTTCTTGTAACATCAGGGGGAGAAACAATCTCTATGTCATCATACATCGATATTTCATTCTTTAGGTCTCTTATTCTGACATATGGTTTGACGATATCCATATCAAAGAGTACATTAGGTATATTTTGTTCTGACATCTTGATTGCAATGTTTACCGCAATTTCTGTCTTACCAGAACCAATTTTCCCACCAAAAATCTGTGATTCTTTATCCAAAAGCGATTTTACATCAAACACTTTCATACAGCTTCATCTCTTCTTCTTTTCTTATAACCCTCAATACGCCTTGTGCAATTGCACTTAGTTCATCTTCGCCAGGATAAACTTTTACAGGCGCAATAAATGACACCCTTTCCTTTATCCACTCAGTTAATATCTTAGAATAAGCGATACCCCCGGTAATAACAATAGCATCGACATTTCCTTGTAATACAGTACTCATTTCGCCAATTGTCTTTGCAATCTGGTATGCCATTGCTTCGTACACAAGTTTCGCGTGTTTGTCTCCATCTTTTATCCTTTTTTCTACCTCAATTGCAGAGTTTATATCTAATTGAGAAACAAGCCCACCTTTACCTGTAAGGTTCTTCTTCATTTCTTCATAAGTATATTTTTTTGAATAACAAAGATTTACAAGACCTATTAAAGGTAATCCACCTGCACGTTCAGGAGAAAATGGCCCGTCGCCATTTAAAGCATTATTTACATCAACTGCTTTTCCTTTGCAGTGCGCTGCAATAGATATACCCCCACCAAGGTGCACAACAATAAGATTCGCATCTTTATATGTCTTTCCTAGTTCTTTTGCGGCTTGCCGCGCAATAAACTTTTGGTTTAAAGCATGCCATATAGACACTCTCTTAATCCCTTTAAAACCAGAAATCTTTGCAATTTCATTCATCTCATCAACAATAACAGGGTCAACAATAAAAGCAGGTTTGCCTATTTGTGTTGAAAAAACATGCGCAATAATAGCACCAAGATTTGACGCATGCTCTCCGTATCTTGCGCTGCTTAGATCGTTAATCATATCTTCGTTCACCAGGTACGTACCAGATTCAAGAGGGTGGAGTAATCCTCCTCTTGCTCCAATCGCAGAAATTTCTTCCAACAACACGCCTTTGCTCTTTAGGATGCCAAGAATAAGTTTTGTTCTAAATTCATGCTGATCAATAATTTTTTTATACTGCTTAATCTCATCAGCGCTATGTCGAATAGTTTCATTGAATATTTCTTTTTCATCTTGAAACACAGCAGTTTTTGTTGAGGTAGATCCCGGGTTAACAACAAGGATACGTTCCATTTACTATCTCCTCTCAATAAAAATGGGGGCTTTAACCCCCCATTTTTATTTATGCCCAGCCTTTTATCTTTATAGCTTCTGCAACACGTTCCACAGCAACCATATCTGTTGCCATTCTCATTGTAATGCCACCTTCATTCTGTTTAAACATCTCATGCGTCCTATGAAATGCGTCTTTCATAATTCGCTCAAGTTTTTCATATGTTTCTTTTTCTGCCCAGTAATAACCGTATACATTCTGTACCCATTCAAAATAAGAAACTGTTACTCCACCAGCATTTGCAAGAATATCAGGAATAACAAGTACGTTATTTTGAGTAAGAATTGGGTCAGCTTCAGGTGTCACAGGACCATTTGCAAGTTCTGTAATAATCTTAGCTTTAATCCGTAATGCATTCTCCCCTGTAATTTGTGCCTGTAATGCAGCTGGAACAAGAATATCAACATCGAGTTCAAGTAATGCTTCATTACTAATGTCCTGTGCGCCAGGAAATCCCTTTACGGTACGATGTTCTGCCTTATAATCATAAAGAGCAAAGGGATCAATGCCATCAGGATTGTATACACCACCTTTAGAATCTGTTGCAGCAACAATCTTCACGCCATCTTTATAAAGTAATTTTGCAGCAAATGAACCTGCATTACCGTATCCTTGAATAGCCGCAGTCGCACTCTTTATATCAAGCCCGATCACCTTTGCAGCTTCCCTTGTCGTATATAAACCACCCATTGCAGTAGCATTTCCTCTGCCTTTGGCACCGCCAACAATAAGAGGTTTTCCTGTGATAACACCAGGTGCTTTGTGCCCCACAATTTTTTCGTACTCATCTACCATCCATGCCATAATCTGTGGATTCGTATACACATCTGGTGCAGGAATATCTTTATCAGGTCCGATAAAACGAGCAATCGCATCAATATATCCGCGACTCATTCTCTCAATCTCTCCTTGAGACATTTCCTTCGGATTACAAATAATTCCACCTTTTGAACCACCGTATGGAATTCCTACCACAGCGCACTTCAACGTCATAAGTGTCGCAAGTGCTTTCACATCATCGAATGTTTCATTTGGGTGGAATCTGATACCGCCCTTTGTTGGTCCACAAGCATCGTTATGCTGTACTCTAAAACCTGTAAAAATCTTTGTCTTACCGTTATCCATTTTTACAGGAATAGAAACTTGAAGTGAACGAAGAGGATGTCTGAGAATTTCAATAATTTCTGGAAATGTGCCCAATTTTTCACCAGCAATCTGGATCCTTTCCTGTGCTACTTCAAACCATGTTTTACCCATAATAAAAACCTCCTTTGAGATGTATGCTACATATACTTGACAACTTTCTTGCAGTAGCAGCAAGAAAGCACTTAGAAAAATTTGATTTTATTTTCATCACGGCACATTATAATACTTGTCATTTTTTTTTCAATATATTTAATCACATTGTGAAAAATATAACGCATTTTTAACTCTTTCTATAAGTTCGTCCTTATGTGCATATATATCATCTATTATCTTAATTTTTGGAAAATGCCAGTTTTCATAAAAATGTTTATATCTTTTATCTAAATTTTCCAAATATTCTCTGGGGATTTTCTCAAAATCTCTCCCTCTGCCTGCTATATTTCTCATTAATTCGTCCGTATCTTTTTCCAGATAAATAAGAAGATTCGGGGAAGGGAGGTGTCCCACCATAAGACTATAAAGCTTATTGTACACCACCCACTCTTCATCTGTCATAAGCCCTTCTTCATGAAGAGAGCGTGCAAATACTTCTTTATCCTCGTAAATGGAACGGTCAAGAATAGCAGGAACATTTGAAAGCAAAACATGGTGAAGGATTTGCTCATAACGCAACGCAAGAAAATTAATCTGCGTAGCAAAAGCCCATCTCTTCATATCCTTGTAATAATTTTTAAGAAAAAGGTTCCCTTGAAAATCTTCAAAATAAACGCTAAAGCCCATCTTTTTTGATATAATTTGAGAAAGAGAAGTTTTTCCTGCGCCAATGTTTCCCGAAACTACGATATACATTATTCCATCTCCTTAAGCAATGCATTTGCTATAATAAGTTTTTGAATCTCGTTTGTTCCCTCTATAATTTCGTACATTTTGGCCTCCCTGTATAGTCGTTCCACTACATAGTCTTGTATAAAACCATACCCTCCAAAAATTTGCACAGCAAGGCAGGATACATCCACAGCCACCTGCGCTGTAAAATATTTTGCCATTGCCGCAATCTTTGCAGCATCTCTTCGTTTTTGATCAGCAGCTTCAGCAGCTTTTAATGTAAGGAGCTCAGCAGCCTCCACCTTTGTACCCATATCTGCAATATGAGATTGTATCATTTCAAAAGAACTTATCGGTTTTCCAAACTGTTCCCTCTGCTTACTGTATCTTACGCTTTCAATTAGAGCACGTTTTGCAAGCCCCACAGCAGCAGAAGCAGCAGCAACACGGCCTATATCCAGTACTTTTTTTACGATAATAAATCCTGTTCCCTCACGTCCAAGTAGTCTCTCTTTGGGAATTCTCACGCTGTTCAAAAGCAACGAGGCATTAGGAAGGCCTGGAAAAGCCATCTTTTTTTCCTGTCTTCCTATAACAAAATTTTTATCGTTCCTGTCAATGATAAAAGTAGAAATACCTCTTGCTCCTCTCTCTTTATCCGTCTTTGCCATGACAATATACAAATCAGATAAACCCGCATTAGTAGTAAATACCTTTGTGCCGTTCAAGATATAAAAATTGCCATCTCTTATGGCTTCCGTTTCTATTGAAGCGGGATCAGACCCAGCATTTTGTTCGGTAAGAGCAAAAGAGCCAATTAATCGCCCTTTTATTAAATCAGGGAGGTATTTTTCTTTCTGTTCTTCTCCTCCTCCAAAAAGGACAGAAAATACAGCAAGACAATGTGCCCCAAGAACGCTTGCAATCGTACCACTGTATTGCGAAATAATAGTTGCTGTTTTTGAATAAAGAATAGTACTTTGCTCTAGCCCTCCATATTTTTTTGGAAAAGGTAGCGCCATAAAACCATGAGAAGAAAGTTCTTTTAATATTTCTTTTATAAATTTACCATCAAGGTCGATCTCTTTCTCATACGGCTGAATATATTTTTTGCAAAAATCATGTGTAGCAGTCAATACTTCATTTTCCATATTTCACCTTTTACCTTTCACTTGTAAAATCTAAATCATTTTATATTATAAGATAAAATTTTCAAAATGCATCAAGGAGAAAAATGTTAATAGTAGATAAAATAAATTTTGTAAACGAAGGGGAAAAAATTTTAAGAGATGTCACTTTCTCAGTAGATAGAGAGCATAAAATTCTTGTAGGAGAAAATGGCACGGGAAAGACCACGCTACTGGAAATCATCATTGGATCTCTTACGCCAGATAGCGGTAAAGTTCTTTTAAACGGGACTTTTGCATACATACCGCAGGAAATAAAATTTTTAGATAGAACTGGGATAGAAGAAATAGAAAGTGCATTTCAAAACATTAAAACTATCGAAGAAAAACTTTCTCGCATAGAAAAAAGTAAAAACTTTAACGAAAAATACGGCAAATTAATCGCGCAATATGAAAGTATCGGAGGATATAGCTATAAACAGACAATGTGCAGTATGATAGATAAGTTCCGCTTAAGCGAAGAAACAGTTTCGCTGAAACTACGAAATATGAGCGGAGGCGAACGCACAAAATGCTTAATTATCAAAGCACTTCTTTCACAACCAGATCTGCTCATTCTAGACGAACCAACAAACCACCTGGATATAGAATCGATAGAAACATTGGAAGAAAGTTTGAAAAAATTTAACGGAGGCTTGCTCATCGTTTCACACGATAAAACATTTATTAACCGCATAACAACTCATATACTTCACTTAAAAGGTGGAGAGGTAGAAGAATATAAAGGAAACTATGACAAATTTGATGAAACAAAAAACAGAAACGACACCACTAAAATAAAAGAAAGAGAAAGATTATTAAAGATAATTGAAAAAGAAAAAATATTCATAGAAAGATTCAGGTATGGTACAAGGGCAAAACAGGCAAAAAGCAGGGAGAAAAAACTGCAGAAAATCGAAGTTCCTGAAGTAAAAAAAGAGAGACAGAAGAAAATACGAATAGAAATGGCAGGAAGAGGTGGAGAAAAGGTAGCAGAATTGTTTCACATAAAGAAGAGTTTTGGCCAAAAAAATGTTCTTAACGATATAACCCTTTTAATAAAGCGGAAGGAAAGAATAGGAATACTTGGAAGAAACGGCAGTGGAAAATCTACTTTGCTCAAAATTATTGTAGGAAAAGAAAACGCAGATTCTGGCAGTGTAAAGATCGGCAATAGCATAAGCATCGGCTACTTTCCACAAGATGCATTTCTCATGGATCCTGAATCAACACCACTGGACGAAATAATCGCATACGGATACACAATCCCGGACGCAAGAGATGTTTTAGCACTGTTTGACTTCACGGAAGATGACGTATTTAAAAAAATAAGAGAGTTTAGCGGCGGCGAAAAGAAAAAACTGCTCCTTGCAAAAATGAGTATAATGAAAGGAAATTTCCTGGTACTTGACGAAGTTACGAACCATCTGAGCATCCCGATGAAGGAAGTAGTGCTGGAAGCGCTAAAAAATTTCGACGGCACAATTCTGCTTGTAACACACGACAGATATGTATTAAAAAATTTAGTCAACAAAACATATTATTTGAAAAACGGAAAATTGCACGCTAAACAATTAGAAGACGAAAAAAATACGAAAGATAATTCGCAAAAAGAAATAAATAAAATAAATAGCCGCATCGCCTATCTCGAAAAACTTTTAAAGAACGAACACAGTAACGAGAAAAAAATAAAAGAACTTAATATATTAAAAAAGAAAGTCCAGCTACTTTACAAGAAGAGTAAATAAGACAGCATAAACAAGAGCAGGCAAGAGATTTAATATCTTTATCTTTTTTATCTGTAAAAGTTCAAATCCTAAGGCAATAATGAGCACTCCACCGACAGATGTAAGATTGTTGATATACGCAGGATTTGCAAGAAATTGCAATTTACTTCCCAGAAGCGTCAAACTTCCCTGAATAACAAGTACAGAACCGGCAGAAAAAATAACGCCGATACCAAAACTTGACGCAAGCGTAAGGGAAGTAATGCCATCCATAACAGATTTTGTGTATAGAAGGGTAGCATCACCGGTAAGTCCTTCCTGAATAGAGCCCACGACAGTCATAGCACCGACACAGAAAATAAGTGTTGCTGTGACAAAACCTTCCACAAAATGTGGAGAATCAGGAGATACTCTACTTTTCAATCGTTCTATTACGCTGGTAAGATGTGTTTCAAGCCGCAACGCCTCCCCGGTAATACCACCAAGAACAAGTGCAAGAAACACAATGATAAAATGCTCCCCTTTTAGCATCATTGATGTTCCTATCAAAAAAGTAAACAGCCCGATTGCCTGAATAATAACGGCTTTAAAACGCTCCGGAAGCTTATCCCCGACAAAAATCCCAATGCTGCTTCCGACTATAACTGTAATAACATTTATAATTGTGCCTTTCATACAAAAATTATACATCTTTTAAACATTTTGCCAATATCAAACATATACAAACTAAATAGTACATTTTTAAAATATTGTGAAAATTTTCTCACAACATATTGACATATTTAAATATTTCAATATAATAGAATTATAATGAAAACAAAAAAAGCATTATACAAAGATTTAAAAACATGCATAGAATTATCGGAATTTATTACGGCATTGGCCAATCCAAAAAGAGTTGCAATAATATGTTTTCTTAAAAGTGGGCCAAAAAATGTAAGCACGATTTCCAAAACACTAAATATACCGCAATCTTCTATATCAATCCACCTCAATAATTTACGCTATAAGGGATGGGTAAAGAAAGAAAAAAAGGGAAGAGAAGTCTTTTATAAAATAAGCGATAAAAAAATAATATCACTATTAGAAGATTTATCGAAACAATTTTTAATCATAAAAGAAAGGAGGTAATAATCATGGCAGACGTAACAACAGATGCACAGAAATATCTAGACCAGTTTCACGATCTCATCCAGAAACTTGGAGCAGCTGACCCGGGTTTCGCAGGTGCTTTAATGGAATTCGTAAAGCAGGCAGAGAAACCAGGCGCGCTTACAACAAAAACAAAAGAACTCATGTCTATAGCGCTCGGTGTCGCAGCTCGTTGTCCCTTTTGCATTGCATTCCACGTAAAAAACGCAATTGGAGAAGGAGCAACAAAAAAAGAAATCCTTGAATCTTGCTTAGTAGCAGCTCTCATGGGAGGAGGCCCAGCAGTTGCATACATCAAATACGCAATTGATGCATGTGACCAGTTTGGTGCAAAATAATTAATTCTTTACCCTAAAAAGCCCTCTTTTAAAAGAGGGCTTTTTAGAATAGTTGAAAAGATTGTTTTTTTTATTCTATATAATAAAGATAATCAAGGAGGCGCAAATAAAAATGGAAGAATTTGATGTAGCAATTATAGGAGCAGGCCCAGGTGGGTATGTTGCAGCGATAAGAGCCACAGATTTAGGAAAGAAAGTTGTAATCATCGAACACAGAAAAATCGGTGGAACATGTTTAAATAGAGGTTGTGTTCCAACAAAAACGCTGCTAAAAATGGCAGAAATATACACCAACGCAAAAGAATTCAAATCATTTGGCATAACAGTTGAAAATGTATCTTTCGACCCAAATGCAATCCAGAAAAGAAAAGATACAGTTGTACGACGGCTCGTAGCAGGCATAGAATTTCTACTCAAAGCAAGGAAGATTGTAGTAAAAAGGGGGAGCGGGAAACTTTTAGGTCCACACACAATAGAAATCACAAGCAATGAAGGCACGGAAAGAATAAAGGCAAAAGATATTATTATTGCAACGGGATCAGAACCAGCAATGATACCAGCATTCAAAATTGATAGGAAAAATGTGCTCACAAGTGACGAGGCGCTGAACCTCACAGAATATCCTAAAAACATACTTATCGTAGGAGCAGGAGCAATTGGCATTGAATTTGCAACAGTTTTTTCCGCATTTGGCACAAAAGTAACCATCATTGAAATGATGCCGCAAATTATCCCGACAATAAAAGAAAGAAAACTTACATCAATGGTTCAAAGAATACTCGTTAAAAAGGGTGTTGAAATAAAAACAGGAACAAAAATTGACAATGTAGAGATACAAGGAAATGGAAATGTCGTATCCACTTTAAGCAGCGGAGAGAAAATTATAACTGAAAAAGCATTAGTTTCTATTGGAAGAAAATTAAATTCTACAGGCATAGGAATAGAAGAATTGGGCATTGAAACTGAAAAAGGAAAAATCTTAGTTGATGAGAAACTCAGAACAAACATACCAAACATTTACGCAAACGGCGATGTAATAGGCGGATTGTTCCTTGCACATAAAGCGCAAAAAGAAGGAAACATTGTAGCAGAAATCATTGCTGGAAAAGATAAAAAAATGAATTACAGGATTATGCCCTGGGCCATCTTCTCATCACCAGAAATTGCATCAGTGGGACTAACGGAAGAAGAAGCAAAAGAAAGCGGTATCGATACCGTTATAGGCGAATTCCCATTCATCGCAAATGGGAAAGCAGTGGCTATAAAT
>DAOWNX010000009.1 GCA_030642335.1 Caldisericota bacterium | reverse complement strand
GGTTCCCGAAAACATCAAAGCATCGGCAGTAAGCCTTACAGAAATGTCATGGAATATTTCCTGGGGAATTGCTGCCTCTATTTCGGGTATGCTTATTGGACAGTTCGGATATACACTACCCATTCTTCTTATGTTTGTTTTTTACTTCTCTGGAGTTTTGTTCTTCTACATAAATATGCGAAATTACAAAATAACCGATGAAAAGAGAAGTTAAATTAGGGTTTACCAGCCAACTTTTTGCAAATCTTGCACTCTTCACACCACACCTTTTTATTCCACAACTTGCAGAGTCATTTGGCGCAACAAAATTTGAGATAGGCCTTCTCTCTACGTTCTTCTCTGCCGCCATTTTTCTTTCCTCCTGGTTTTTTGGAAGAATCGCTGACCGAATAGGTAGGCGAAGAATTATAATTATTGGATTTCTCGCATCTTCCATCTCTTTTACACTTGGATACTTTGCCAGCAGTTATACCGAATTACTCCTCATAAGAATTTTAGGAGGTGCCACTGCAGGTATTTACCCCGGGGCACTCACAGCATATATATACGAAAAAAAAGGCACAATGGGAAAATTCTCATCATTTGGAGCAATTGGCTCTGCTATTGCTCAATACATATCGGGTGTCGTAGCAACTCTCTTGGGTTTACCACATTTATTCATTATCAGTGGAATTTCATTTTTTATCTCTCTTATCTTTGTTGCAGCTGGTATTAAAAAAGAGGAATACATAGCAATCAACATCCCTCTTTTCCCAATTAATATAATTAAAAAGAACAAGCATATATACATTCCTTTATTTTTAAGACATATGGGCGCTACAGGGATATGGGCTTTTTGGGTGCTATACCTGGGTCAGATAGGAGCAAACAATTACTGGAAGGGAATTTTATTTACATTTAATTATGCTACACAATTCTTGGTAATGTATTTTATTATGGATAGAATTTCAGGAAAAAAATCGTTAGGATGGGGGCTTATTTTATCCGCAGCAATATTTTTATACTTTACTATTGTTCCTAATTACCTCTGGATCATCCCAGCAATGATTGCAACAGGATTTGCATGGTCATTTCTTTTTACAGGCTCACTAAAAGAAATTACTGAAAAAAATAAGGAAAAAGCAACAGCATCAGGCCTAATTCAATCTTCAATAAGTCTTGGAAATATTTTTGGTCCCCTCGTAGCAGGGATTATTGTAACTCTTACGGGCACGTACAAAGGAATAATGTACTTAGCTTTCTTTCTTACAATTATAGCTTATATATATTACTCTGTACAAATAAAAAAAGCTTAAGTTTCTCTGTCAGTTGTCGATTCTTCTTCAAATTTTTTCAAAATTTTATCCACTCCACCAAACCGCGGGTTTTTTCTTGCAACTCTCACTAAATACTTTTTACTCTTTTCTTTTTCTCCCAATTCATTATATGCAAGGCCTAAACCAAATAACAAGGCAAGATCATCTTCCTTCATTGGAAGCATCGGAGGCGCAACCCGTTTAAATACTTCTACCGCTTCTTCAAACCTCTTTAACTCAAACAAAGAGGCGCCAAGAAGACGTACTATCTTGATATTACTATCCTCTATTTTTATTGTCTTTAATAACTCTACTGTTTTCCTAATATTTCCAGAATGATAAAAAAGACTCGCGATAACAAATCTAAAAAACGGAGTATTCTTTTGCTCTAATTTTTTGGTTAAAACAGCAGCAGCTTTCTTGTAACTTTTAGAGTTTTTACACATCCCATCAACCAAGTACTTAACGTCCTCTAAATTATTAGTTAACTCAACAGCCTTTAATATTAAGCTTATCCCTTTTTCGCTGTTTGCTTTATCAAGATATTTTTTTGCAGCAGTGAAATTGCGTATAGCTCTTTGTTCACTTCCAAATAGGTAAAAAGCATGCCCCACAAAAGTAACAGCCAACAAAATTATTCCAAACGTTCTTTTATCAAGTATGAATGTATAAAACACAGCAAAAAAATAACCCAACATAAGCAAAATAGGTAAAGAAATCGGTAAATTAAATTTTCTTTTCATAAAACCTCCATTTTCATAAACTATTTAATTGACAAATTTTTTGATAAATTTTCTTACAAAAAATCATTATTTTCTCTCTGTGCCATAAGCGTCATATAAAAAATGCCTTTTCTGTCTCTATGCCTGCACCTTTTGGAGCAAAATATAGATTTTACTTTCCTTTTAATTTGTTTCTGAGTTTCTTCAGTACAAAATATGCACTTGTCATTTCATCTGCCTTTAATAGATACAATACTGTAAGGTAGGCAAGTGAGAATAAAACAAGAGAAGCAAAAAAATTCATCGCAACATACCAGTTTATCGCAGGCAAAAAACTTTCAATCCTTCTAAAAGAATAATACATTACAATAATTCCAATAACTGAACCTGCTAAAAATTTTGAGATAGAAACAACAATCTTCTTGCTACCAAGAAACCCTACCTTTTTTCGAAGGAAGAAAAGAAGAAGAAACATATATAGATACAATCCAATACTTACTGCAAGTGCAATACCTGCATGCGCATAAACTTTTACAAGCATTCCCATAGCTACAATATCAAAAACAGCTACTACAAGAGAAATAATAGTAGGCGTCCACATATCTTTCATCGCAAAAAAAACACGCATAGAAACAACAGTAATCATTGCAGCAAATATCCCCAGAGAATAAAATTGAAAAGGTCGTGCAGTAAGTGCAACTGCCTCCATCCCAAATACACCCCGCTGAAAAACAATAGTCACAATAGCCTTATCAAATACAATAAATATAAACATAATAGGAACAATAAAAAAAGATGCAAATCGAATACTTTTTGAAAAAATATTACCTAACTCTTTCATATTCTTTTTCGTTGCAGCCTCTGAAAGAAACGGATAGTAGGATGTTGCAAGTGGTACTGTAAGTATTCCAATAGCAAATTGTCTTAGTTTATTCGCATACCCAAGAGATGCAATGCTTCCCTCCCTGAGATGAGAGGCAATATTATTACCCACTACCGTCACAACATATCCAGAAAATTGCTGCATAACCAAAGGAATCGAAAGAATAATTAACATGCCAAGAACTGTCCCCTTCGGATTAAAATTCCAGGAAAACTTAATGGACAAAGCATGTCTCGTATAAAACAGCATTACAAACGCTTGAATCACAGAACCTATTAGCATACCTGTAGTATATGAAAATACTCCTAAAGAATTGTGCCAGAAAAGAAGCCCTGCTATTATTGACACATTCAAAATAAGAGGAACGAGTGCAGTAATAAGAAAATTTTTATGCGCATGGGAAACTGCATAAAGAAAATTTGTAATAGCCCAGAAAAAAGAAATGATAGCAAAAAAGTCTACAAGCCTTGCTGTAAGGCTAATAAGAGAATATTCGGTAAATCCAGGAGTAAGCACGTGCACAATCTGAAATGAAAACACGCCCAGTAAGAGTAGAGAAAAAAATAGACCCACTAAAAAATAACTAAAAACGACATTAAAATCCCTAACAGTCTTTTCCCGACTCCTGTTCAGAGCCTCAATAAATAAGGGGATAAAAGACAGTGCTATTGCACTTGCAACAATATTCTGTACAACAAAAGTAATGGGAAGTGTTGCATTCAAAGCATCAGCTGCATGAGTTGTGCCAAAATAAGCACTGAATAATATATCTCGAGCAAGCCCCAGTAATCTGCTAATAAAAGCAGAAACCATAAATATTATAGATGCTTGTACAGCACTCTGTTTAAAATATTTTTTAATGTTCATTGATAAAATATTTTTTAATAAGTGAATAGAGAATAATGACAGCAGTTATTGCTAGAAGAATCCCGAATGCAAAACCCCATAAAGTTCGATAAAAAGAAATCAGAAAAGTTGTACGCAAATGGGAAAATGTATCAACAATAGAAATTGAACCCATTATCCCAAGAAAAGAAAAAAGTAATAACCATTTTTTACGCATTAAATACGCAGCAAAAACCATAAAGAATACAGCAGGATATCCTATCAAAAATTCTTTTACTCTGGGACGTGCAATAATCGTCTGCTCCAAAAATGCCCTGAATTTTAGTTCGAGCGATGAAATAGTTACCCCTGTATTCCCAGATCGTAAAATATACATAAGAAAGATACCTGCAATAAGAACAAGAACAACAACATGTCCCCCTTTCACTGTAATATCCCAAACTTTTTTCACTTCATCAAACACGTTATAATGCGATCCAGATATATATTCATTGTCAAAATCCGCGCCAAATACATACAGATAGTTTATAATAAGAAAAATAAATGGCGAGAGGTAAAGCACTTTTACGCCACGAAACATATCTAAATTTAAAAGGTAGGAACTGCCAGACAGTACTGCCCCAACCAATAAACCTCCAACAAGTGATACAATAAGCATAAGAAATGAAATCGTAAATCCATTTTTCATAATGTCTGGAAGATGAAACTTTCTCCCTCCATAACTCTTTTTTACAGCCAAAAACATGATAAGTGAAAAGAAGCCTGTTATCAAAACCGCAGCGGCAAGTGCTGTCAATTTTTCCATCGTATTTTGAGAATAAAGAAGTAAAGAAATTCCTATTAGTAGCGGGGCAAAAAAACAGGCGAGTGTAGATTTTTGTGAAAGGTTCAAAATAATTTTTATATACAACGCAAACAAAGCAATTACACCAAGATAGATTAAAAATACCACAATCCAATTTACATTCACTTCATCAATAGGATGTGGCATCCCAAATTCCATCCCTTTTTCTTTCCGTAGAGTTATAAGTTTATTAATATAATATTTATTCGTAGAAAGATTTTGTTCATAGCTTGTCCCGGTCCCAATAATAGGTTTCACATAGATCACTCTAATATTTCTGTCTGGAATGGAACGAAACCATCTATTAAAAATTTCTACAGCTGTAAGTTTTACCTGCTCTGCAGGATATATAGAATATACCCTTACAACGTAGTAGTGTACTTTTCGGATAAATGTGGAAAGTCCTTCTTGACTATAAATACCTTTTTGAATAGGCGACTCTATTATATAAGTTAATATATGGTTCTCGTTGAAGAAGTTTGTAAGCTCCTCAACTCTATCCGGATAACCGGTAATGACAGTTCCATAAAACATAACCGATCCGATATTAAACTCTTTAATTGTATTAACCAGCGTTTCAACATTTCTGTTGCCAGGAGTATATCGAGGCCTTAAAACGACTTGAAAGCCCATATCTTTAATTTTTTCAATCTTTTCATTATCAAAACCAACGCCATATTCAACAGCAGTTAAAATGTCGGAATGAATAATTATCGCATAAACTCCATCACCATCAATAAATCCCGTGTCTTCAGAAAGATTGCTTAGCATTCTCTCCGCCAAATTCTTGTCTTCCGTCAGTACAACGACGAAAGAGGGTTGAATTATATCTCTATGCTTATCAACCTCGAGTTTACTCTTTAAAATATTATTAAAAGAAGGTGCAAGGAGATCGCTACCGTTAAAAAAAGTTATTTTCCCTTCATCATAAAGAGTTTCAATACAATCTTCTACAACAGCTACTGAAGTCGCGCCTGCTTCCTTCATTTCTTTAATGGTATCATAAACGTTTTGCCCATTTGTTGCAGAGAACAGATAGAAATCTGGATAATCAAGGGTTACATCAACTGTATTTCCCTTTCTCTCTGCATTAATCCTTATAGTTACCTGAAACAATGAAACAATAATAGATAAAACAATAAACAATAAAAGGATTTTTTCTAGTTTATTGGTTTTCATATTTTTCTCCTTACATCCCTTCTTTTTTCTCAATTCCCATAAGATCCATTAAAAACGACAATACATTTAATGCATTATAAACAAGTGAAAGTCTTGATTGTACATATCTTTCCGAAGAAAGAATATTATAGTTCTGATAAAAAGTGTTGATTCTTTTACAAAGTTCTATTGTTATGAAAGGTATTCTATGCACTGAATATTTCCTTGCTACATTTTCAATCTCTTTCTCTAAATACATAAAATGGTTTAACAAAGCTTTTTCATTACTACTCCCAAGCAACGATAAATCTGCTTTATTAATACCTCTGTACTGAATACCTCTTTCTTTGCCTTTTATTAAAATACTCTTTAAGCGTGCATATGTATATTGTACATAGTACACGGGGTTATCGATAGACTCTCTCTTTGCAAGATCTATATCAAAATTAAGATGCGTATCACTGCTCTTTAAAAGAAAAAAGAAGCGAGCAGCATCCCTCCCCACTTCATTAATGAGCTCTTCTAGAGTAACAAAAGTACCTGAATGTTTTGACATCATTACTTCTTTTCCGTCCTCAAAAAGATGAACAATCTGATATATGACAATGCCAAGAAAATCTTTAGGTAATCCCATTCCTTGAATGAGAGCCTTCATCGGAGTAATGTGTCCAAAATGATCAGCACCCCAAACATCAATGACCTTTCTAAAACCTCGGTCCCACTTGTTTTTATGATATACAGCATCTACCAAAGTATAGGTAGGCTCCTCTGTCCCTCGTACAAGTACTCTGTCTTTATCATCACCAAACAGAGTAGATTGAAACCAAAGAGCATTATCTTTCTCATACGTATATCCAGATTTCTTGAAGATTTCAGTTACTCTGCCCACTTCGCCACTGAAGTATAAAGAGGATTCATAAAACCAACTATCAAATGCTACTCCAAACTTTTCAAGTGAATCTTTAATACGACACATCATCTTTTCTTTGCCTATCTCCTGAATTTTATCGATGAGTGGATGGCTTTCTTCATTTAGTAAGCTATCGCCATAATCATTTAATATTTCTGTAGCTATATCCTCAATATAAGCACCTCTATACGCTTCTTCAACAGGTTCTGCTTTTTTCCCTAATTTTTTCATATAATAATATGCAATAGATTTTGCAAAAAGATTCATCTTACTCCCTGCATCATTTACATAGTATTCCTTTATTACATCAAATCCTTCTACTTTAAGTAAATTGCCTAGAACATCTCCGATAATACCACCTCGCCCATTCCCTACATGCAGAGGTCCGGTAGGATTTGCACTGACAAATTCAATCTGTACTTTTATGCCTCTTCTCTCTTTATAAAAATATTTCTCGCCTTTTTCCTCTAACTCCTGCAAGAAATCCCTGTACACAAATGGTGCAAAAAAGAAATTCAAGTATCCAGGTTTTGCAACAGAAATTGATGCAAAATAAGGAAAATTTAAATGTTTAGAAATTTCCTCGGCTATGGAAAATGGTGATTTGTGTAATATCCTGGCTAAATCAAATGAAACAGTCGTTGAAAAATCTCCAAACCCTTCAGGTGAAGGAACAAGTAGCACATCAGGGATTTTTGAAATGCCAGGATATATTGACTGTATTGCATCTTGAATAATTTTTTCTAAGTTATCTATCTTCATTTATTTCCTTCAATATTAATATTGGATTTCTTGCTGCACGCACTTCGTCAGGTCTACTAACGGGCGTGGTATGAGGTGCCTGTTTAACAATCTCTGCATGTGTCTTTATCTCTTTGGCTATTTTAATCATCGTGTCAATAAATAAATCAATATTCTCTTTTGACTCTGATTCAGTTGGTTCAATCATAATAGTTTCTTCGGCATATGGCTCAAAGTGAGGAAAATAAATTGTAGGTGGATGAAACCCATAATCCATAAGCCTTTTTGCAATATCAAGCGTTTTCACGCCGTACTCTTTATATTCCCGTCCTGTAAGCACGCATTCATGCATACAGAATCGATCGTAAACAGGCTTATAAAATTTCTTTAACTTACTCATAACATAATTTGCATTGATAATACTTGTTTCAGCTGTTTCTTTAAGCCCTTCATCTCCTATAGAAAGAACCCACACATAAGCCTTGAGAAGCACAGAAAAATTACCCCAAAAAGCTCTTAGTCGACCAATACTCTTTTCCCCTACATCCTCAAAAAAATATTTCTCCCCGTTATAAGAAACAATAGGGGTCGGCAAATACTGGATGAGATGTCCTTTTACTCCAACAGGCCCAGCGCCTGGCCCTCCTCCACCGTGCGGAGTAGAAAATGTTTTATGTAAGTTTAAATGAGCAATATCAAAACCAGCATCACCTGGTCGCGCAATGCCAAGTAAGGCATTAAGATTGGCTCCATCGTAGTAAAGAAGCCCGCCTTTACTATGCACAACTTTCGCTATTTCTTCTATATTTTCATCGAAAAGCCCAACTGTATTAGGATTTGTAAGCATCAACCCTACCGTATCTTCATCCATTAACTTATGCAATTCTGCTAAATCAATACCACCCCTCTCGTTTGACTTCACCTCAACCACGTTAAAACCAGCCATAGCAGCAGATGCAGGGTTAGTTCCATGAGCAGAATCAGGAATAAGTATTTTGTGACGAAATTCTCCTTTATCACTAAAATATTTATGCATAATCAATACCCCTGTAAGTTCACCATGAGCACCAGCAGCGGGAGAAAGAGTAAATTGATCCATCCCGGTAATCTCAGACAAATATTGATTTAACTCATACATTACTTGCAAGCTCCCTTGAACAAAATCTTCGTCAACACACGGATGTGCATAGATAAAATTATCAAGCAAAGCAAGATGCTCATTAAGTTTCGGGTTATATTTCATCGTGCAAGAACCAAGAGGGTAAAAACCATCATCCAATCCATAATTAAGCTTGGAGAGTGCCGTAAAATGTCGCACTACATCCACTTCTGAAACTTCAGGAAGTTCTTTTTTAGTACGCGATAAAGCATACCCCGGAATACAATCTTTAAGGGAAATTTCTTTATACGGATCTTCCCTTAAAAAATAACCCTTTCTTCCCTCTACGCTTTTCTCATATATAAGCTTCAACGTGACACCCCAAGTATTTCAGCTATCTCATCTAACTCTTCCCGTTTAAAAATTTCTGTAACGGTAAATAGTAGGTATTTTTCACACTTTTTATAGAATTTATCAACACGAAGTGGCGGAACAAATGATTTCCTGGATAATCTATTTTTCACTTCACAAATATCTATTTTGCTCTTTACAACAAATTCATTAAAGAAGGGGTATTCAAAAACTTCAAAATTATTTGTTTCAGCGAGTTTTCTTTTTAAATAGTGAGCGGCTTTTGTATTAAGCAGAGCAACCTGACATAGCCCATTCTTTCCTAAAAGAGATAAATACACATCTGCAGCTACAATATTTAACGCATGATTCGAACAAATGTTAGATGTCGCCTTTTCCCTCCTTATATCTTGCTCTCTCGCTCTCATTGTCATTACAAAAGCACGTTTTCCATTCTTGTCCGCTGTTTCTCCAGCTATTCTGCCAGGCAATTGTCTTAAGAACCTCGTCTTAGTTGCAAGATATCCGTTATACGGACCTCCAAAATTCAAATCCATACCAAACGATTGAGATTCTCCGGCAACAATATCCACGCCCATATCAGCAGGTGCAGTAAGCAATCCCAAAGAAATACTTTCTGTAATGGAGTGTATAAGCAAGGCACCAGTATCATGTATTTCAGAAGCAATGACAGCAATATTTTCAATGCCCCCAAAAAAATTAGGACTTTGCACAACTACCGCTGCTGTATTAGCGTTTAACAAATTTTTCAGGTTAGAAAAATCAGTACATCCTTTATCAAACGGAAGCTCAATAATTTCTATATCGTGAGGTTTAGTATAGGTAGTAATTACTTCTCTATAATGCGGATGCACAAGAGAAGAAACTATTATTCTATTTTTATGAGTAATCCTTACTGCCATAAGCACTGCCTCAGCAGCAGCAGACGCTCCATCATAAAGAGAAGGCACAACAACATCCATTCCAGTAAGTCTCGCAAGATGTGTCTGAAGCTCAAACATAGATTGTAAATTTCCTTGACTAATCTCTGGCTGATAAGGAGTATAGGATGTATAAAATTCTTCTCTTGAAACAATTGCTTTAACGACTTCTGGTATATAATGTCTATACGCACCTGCACCGATAAGAGGTTTAAAAGAAAAAAAATTCACGTTCTTCTCAGCAATCGAATGTACCTGCTCCTTTATTTCCTCCTCGTCAAAAGGTCCAGGTATACTTAAAGCTTTTTTCAATCTTATATTTTCAGGAATATCTTTTATAAGTTCATTAAAAGAAGAAACACCTATTTCTTTTAACATCCCCTTTTTCTCGTTATCTGTATTCGGGATGTATTTCATTTTATCACTCTTTCCGGTATTCTGAATATCCCTCGGCGCTCATTAAATTATTTACTTCACTCGGATCCTTGACCTTTATCTTAACTATCCACCCCTTGCCGTAGGGATCCTGGTTGATGATCGACGGAGTGCTAGCAGCATCTCCATTTATTTCAATTATTTCTCCTGAAACAGGTGCATTCAAATCTGAAGCAGCTTTTACAGATTCGATTGTTGTAAATACTTCACCTTGTTTCACTTTCTTTCCTTTGGCCACCTCTTCAATGTATACAATATCTCCAAGTTTATCCTGAGCATAATCAGAAATGCCAACTGTCGCGATGTCCCCGTCTAAACTTACCCACTCATCTGACTTTGCATAAAAAATACCTTCCTTTAATTTATAACCCATAATAAACACCTCCAATTAGAAAATTTTCATATTCTACTACAAAATCGTCAAATTCTCAATACAGATTCTTTGAAACACGAATAAATTCTTCGAGAGAAAGATTTTCCCCACGAATTTCGATGGGCAACCCAGCATTAATAATTGCATTCTTTAAAATATCCCCATCAAAATCTTTCTTTAACGCATTGAATAAGGTTTTTCTTCTTTTAGAAAATGCTCCTTTAACTATACAAAACAATAAATTCTCGTTTACAGATTGAGTATCTGTCCTTCTTACAAAATTAATAAGCGTAGAGCTCACAAGAGGCATAGGATAGAAAAAATGAGGGGGAAATGTTTTCAAGAATTGTTTCTTAAAAAAGAAATCTGTAAATATAGTAATGGACCCGTAATCTTTATTGCCCGGACCAGCAAGGAGCCTTTTAGCAAATTCTTTTTGAAACAACAAAACTCCTCTATTTATTGTTTTAGTTTTTGCAATTTTTACAATAAGAGGGGAAGATATATTAAAAGGAATATTTCCAAATAATTCTTCCACATCCCACTGTGAAAAATCAACCTTTAATGCATCCTGCATCACAATTTCAATATTTTCATGCCGAGCATCTTCATAATATGGTTCAAAACGCTTGTCTTTTTCTATCACAATAATTTTTTTTGCTCTCTCTGCAACAGAATTCGTAATAAAAAGAAATCCCGGACCAATCTCTAAATATGTCCTGTCACTCACAGGATTTATTGCATCTCTAATATAAAAAATGGCAGAACGATCTATAAGAAAGTTCTGCCCTAATCTCTTCGAAGGGTAAAGAGAATATTTTTTTATCAGTAATCTAATTTGCTTGGAAATTTCCATTTGCCTGGAAGTAAGTAGACGGTAACTGCTCTTCTACCCCATTGTAATGCATCATCTGTTGAATAAAAAAAGACATCAATGATATTCCCCTTTATTGCGCCACCGGTATCACCTGCAACAGCATACCCGTATCCTTTCACATAAAGGAGACTTCCTAATGGAATCACATTGGGATCTACAGCCACAACACCAACACCACTCCTTAATCCAGTTGCTGTAACCCATGGATTGCCGTCTGTCTCTATAACACGTGGAGAGTAAGCAGTCGCAACCATTGCGTATTTTTTTAAATACTCACCATTAAAAGAAGCTTGTCCTACTTCATATAATTGAGATACTGCTGGCTTAACAACCTTTTCACTTAAT
>DAOWNX010000124.1 GCA_030642335.1 Caldisericota bacterium | reverse complement strand
TGTTGGCCCGGGAATACCGATGAGTTCCCCCTCCTGTATCGGGAAAGAAATATTTTTTAGAACAAAAAGGTCATCGTTAGGGTATGAAAATGAAAAATTTTTTATGTTGACATTCCGCTCAATATGCTCAATATGAATAGGCTCTATATCTCTTACTTCGGGTACAGTTTGAAGCACATTCTGTATTCGCTCCATTGATGCTCTTGCCCGCTGAAAAAGCGATATAGTAAAACCAATAGCCATCATAGGCCACGATAAAATTCCTATATACTGCGTAAATGCAACGAGTGTCCCCATAGAAATGCGTCCCTTGATGATAAAGCTTCCTCCCAACAGCATTAGTAAAAACAGGGAAATGTGAATGAGAAAATCGATCATCGGATCAAGGAATCCGTCCAATTTTACAAGCTTCATATTTTCCCGAATATATTCTTCGTTTACATTTTTAAAAAGTTTTAGGTAAAATCCCTCGCGAGTAAAAGATTTTATCACACGGATTCCACTTATTACTTCCCGGACCCGTACCGTTATTTCACCAAATATTCTCTGTACATTTTTGAAATATACATGAATTTTTTTTCCAAAGTTTAATGCAAGAGGAATAAGTAAAACAAGGGGAACTGAAACAATTATTGCAAGCATGGGGCTCATTATAAACATCATGATAAAAGTAGTAACGCCCAACATCAATACGTCTAAGCCGCCAAGAAAACCCATTATCAAGAAAAAACGTATCGCCCTTGTATCATTTGTGACGCGAGCCATAAGGTCGCCAATTTCTTCTCTTTCAAAGTAAGATTTTGGCAGTGTAAGATATTTATTAAAAAGGGAGGTTTTTAAATCATAATCCAATTTTAACACAAGTTTTCTCAGGATATAATTGTATATATACCGCATTATTGTAATAAAAAGAGCAACAGCAAGTATATACGACCCATATTTCACAACCAGCGAGATATCTGCTTGGATACTTATTGCATCTACAGCTCTTTTTGTTAAAATCGGGATAACAACCTGTGCGCCATCCACAAGAGTAAGCATTAACACAATAAGAATATACCATTTTTTTTCTTGCTTAAAAAATTGCCAGAGATTTTTCATCTTTTTTTACACATTTCCAATCTCACATATCCTTTTAAATGAAATTTTTCTCTGAAATCGGAAAATCCAATTTTAAAAAGAACTTCTTTCAAATTAATCCGCATAAATTTCTCAGCAAGCGGACACTCCACTTTTCTAATAAGAAATTTTACAATAGGTAATGCCCTATCTACATCTCTTTCTGCATAGTCAAGTATAATAAGCTTTCCTCCTGTTCTCAACCGTTTATAAGCATTCTTTATGATTTTTATGCGATTTTCCTGTGTAAATCCATGCAATACAAAAGATATAAATACTTTATCAAAATATTCCGTTAATGATAATTCTTTCTCTATTCTTCCAGAAAGAAAACGGATATTTTTAAAACCTTCACACCGCTTTCTTGCCTGTTGCACCATTATTCTCGAAAGATCAACACCAACATACTTGCCTTCTTCGCCAATATATTTTCTTATAAGACAGGCAAATCTTCCAGTTCCTGAACCCAAATCCAGCACTGAATCACCTTTTCTGAAGTTTGCCTCTTTTACTACCTTAGTAGTAAAATGAGGGTAGATGCCAAATGAAAAAATATTGAGAAGTGCATTATAATGTTTTGCAACAAATGGTGTTAATTCTACTTTTGTTTCTTTTGTATTTTTCATTTTAACATCACCTCCACATTTCAATGTATAAATATATTCACTTATTAAACTACATATCTGTTTTTACTACAAATCGATTTCAACTCAGTATATCAAAAACTTAGTATACCAGAAATTTAGTATACTAAAAATTTTGAATGTTTCATACTTCTTATATAATTGAATGCAATGGAAGTAAATGGGAGGTAGCATGAAAAACATATTGAAAAAAGCTTTAATAGTCCTTATCATTGCACTGGCAATTTATGGTGCCTACTCTGCTACTAAAGATTTGAAATCCTACTTGAGCTTTAAAATAAGATATTCAAGTATAGTAAAAAAGGAAAATATTAAAACTGGAGTAGTTAAAATTCCTAATTTAAAGCTAATCGATACAGACGGAAATACCTTAACCCTATATGATGAAATTAAGTCTCACGAATACGCCATCCTTTCATTCGGAAGCATTTACTGTGAAAATTGTCGTGAAGAATATAAGATGCTTGAAGAAAAAAACAGTATTAGCAACCTCGGGGGAAACATTGCTTTTTATCTATGTGTTCCAGAAGGAAGTAATTATATAAAGGCCTTCAAAGAAGACACCGGGATAACGCTACCAATTTATACGGTTGATAAAGATGAAAGCGACCGATGCGGGATAGTAAATATACCTGCCACTGCTCTTATAGGAAGCGACTATAAAATCAAATTGCTTCTTATGGGATTTAAAGAAGACACAATGGAACAGATTTTAGAATTTATAGAGATCTCTAATTAAAATTCCTGTCTTATTTTGGCCTAAAGAAAATTAAGCACATTTTTAGGTCACTTTGCTTTCAGAAACATATCTTACTGATAATGTTGATATCCACTTCCTCCTTGAGCTTTAACATTATACATTGCTCTATCTGCTTTTTTTAGCAATATAGCAGCATCTGTTCCATCATCCGGGAAAATAACTCCTCCGACGCTTAAACTGACATAAATTTTATGGTCCTGTATAACAAACGGCTCTTCAAAAGCTTTGAAGAATTTTTTGACAATTTTGTGTATCTCCTTCTCTTTGAAAGTTTCCGGAAGTAGTAATACAAATTCGTCTCCTCCTATACGTGCAATTATGTCACTCTTTCTAAGAAGTTTAGTAAATCGGCCAGCAATCTGCTTCAGTAAAACATCCCCCACAGCATGTCCAAGGTCGTCATTTACTTTCTTAAAATCATTCAAGTCAACATACAATAAGGCAAACTTCTGATTGTTACGCTGAGAAAGCTCGACTTCTAATGCAAAGCGATTTTCAAAATGAACTCTATTAGGTAAACCAGTTAAAGAATCATGCATTGTCATATAGCTAAGCTGTTTTTCATTCCTTTTATGTTCCGTAATATCTACATAAATTGCGTAGATTCCATGCATCACAGAACCTAACATAATCGGATAGGCAAATATAGACACATTCACCAAACTCCCGTCTTTTCTTTGTCTAATTGATTCTGAAGTAATTGCTTTTCCTTGCTTTATTTCAAACAGTGCACGCTTTACCTTTTCTTTAAGTTCGTCAGGAACAATAAAATTATCAATAAATCGCCCTCTTATTTCATTAATAGAATACTGAAAAAGCTTTTCAAAACCGTTATTTACGTTTATCACTCGTTCTTCCTTTTCAAGCATTGCAATTGCAAGCGGCGCGCCTTCAAAAAGAGTTTCTAAATAAGATTTTTGAAGAAGTATTGACTCCTCATTTTTCTTTCGTTCA
>DAOWNX010000135.1 GCA_030642335.1 Caldisericota bacterium | reverse complement strand
TTCTCGTAGAACCATTTGTTCCACACTTAAAAGAATACTACATTGCAATTAAAACTGAGTCAAAAGGAGACAAAATTTACTTTTCAGAAGTAGGTGGTATCGAAATTGAAGAAAACTGGGAAAAGGTAAAAGAATTTTTTGTACCTATCCTCGAATCAGTAGACATCGTAAATTTTTCAAATGTAGATGAAACGATAAAAGAATTTATAAAAGCATTATACAAATTCTTCGTAGAATTGAACTTCACATACCTCGAGATTAATCCATTTGCAATAGTAGATAGTAAAATTGCACCACTGGATCTCGTAGCACGGCTGGATGATACAGCACTTTTCTGGGATAAGGATAAATGGGAAGATATTGAATTTCCTACACCATTTGGAAGAACATTTACTAAAGAAGAGCAATTCATAAGAGACCTAGATGAAAAAACTGGCGCCTCATTAAAACTAACCTTACTTAACCCAGAAGGACGTATCTGGCAAATGGTAGCAGGCGGAGGAGCAAGCATTGTATATGCAGACACAGTGGTAGACCTTGGATATGGTAAAGAACTTGCAAATTATGGAGAATATTCAGGCAATCCATCTGAGGAAGAAACCTACCTTTATGCAAAAACCATACTAGATCTTATGACAAGGGAAAAGAACTCGAAAGGTAAAATATTAATCATAGGCGGAGGTATTGCAAATTTTACTGATGTTGCAAAAACATTTAAAGGAATCATAAGAGCAATAAGAGAATACAAAGATAAGTTAAAAGAAAACAATGTAAAAATATATGTAAGAAGAGGTGGCCCAAACTACAAGCAAGGACTTGCCTTTATGAAAAATTTAGGAGAAGCGACAGGCATCCCAATTGAAGTATACGGTCCGGAGCTCCACATGACTCATATTGTTGGTATTGCCCTGAAAGGAGAGAGAGATGAAACAGTTATTTAGCAAAGAAACCCAGAGCATTATATATGGTAAACAACTAAAAGCAGTTCAGCGAATGTTAGATTTTGATTATATCTCTCAAAGAAAAATATCATCTATTGCATGCATTGTAGACCCCAACGGTAGCGGTATTGAAACAGTATTTTTCGGAAGCGAAGAAATTATAATACCCGTTTACAATACTATTAGCGATGCAGCAAAACATCACCCAGATGCAACGGTAATGATTAATTTTGCATCATACCGTTCCGCCTTTGAAACGACAGTTCAAGCACTGGATATCTCTACAATTGAGCTTATTGCAGTAATTGCAGAAGGAATACCAGAACGAAAAGAAAGAATAATGAGAACTTTAGCTAAAGAAAAAGAGAAAATAATTATTGGTCCTGCAACAGTAGGAGGCATTGCCGCAGGTAAATTTAGAATTGGCAATGCTGGAGGAAGCGTTGAAAATCTTATTGCATCAAAACTTTACAGAAGCGGAAGCGTAGGACTTGTAACAAAATCGGGAGGAATGTTAAACGAAATGTTTAACATCATTGCAAGAGCAGCAGATGGCATTAATGAAGGCATTGCAATTGGAGGAGACAGATACCCATGTTCTTCTCTCATCGATCATCTATTGCACCACGAAGAAAACGAAGAAATTAAATTTCATGTGATGCTCGGAGAAGTGGGAGGAAAAGAAGAATATAAAGTTGTTGAAGCGCTAAGAAATGGAAAAATCAAAAAGCCACTTATCGCCTGGGTCACGGGAACCTGCGCAAAAATATTTCCAACAGAAGTGCAGTTTGGACACGCAGGAGCACGCGCAGGTGGTGAAAAAGAAACAGCAGATGCCAAAAATATAGCCCTGAAGGAAGCCGGAGCTATTGTTCCAGATTCTTTCGACGGATTGTTTGAAAAAACCAAAGAAGTCTACAATAACTTAAAATCTCGGAGTATCACTAGCAAAATTAAAGAATTTACTCCACCTGACATACCCATCGATTATAAAAAAGTAATAAAAGAAGGTATTATAAGACACCACAAAGAATTTATTACAACGATTTCAGACGACAGAGGGGAAGAAGTAAAATATGCTGGCATTCCACTATCACAAATTATAGAAGAAGGAAAAAGCATAGGAGATATTATAGGTTTGCTATGGCTTAAGAAAAAACTCCCAGAATATGCTACAAAATTCATTGAGCTTGTCATTGAAATTGTAGCAGACCACGGACCCTGTGTTTCTGGTGCACATAATGCTATAGTAGCAGCACGAGCAGGAAAAGACCTTGTGTCTTCATTAGCCTCAGGTATGCTTACCATTGGACCACGCTTTGGAGGTGCAATAGATGGAGCAGGACATTATTTTAAATGGGCAAAAGACAACGAGCTCACACCCAAAAAATTTGTTGATGAAATGAAGAAAAAAAATACACCTATACCAGGGATAGGACATAGAGTAAAAAGCATAAGAAACCCGGACAAAAGGGTAGAGTTGCTTAAAAATTATGCAAAAACATACTTCCCAAAAACAGAATATCTTGATTATGCACTCGAAGTAGAAAAAATTACAACAGCAAAGAAAGAAAATCTTATCTTAAATGTCGATGGTTGTACAGGCGTTTTACTTGTAGATCTAATGAAATCTATCGGCTTTTCAAATGAAGAAATAGAGAAAAGAATTAATGCAGGTGTTCTAAATGCATTCTTTGTGCTAGGAAGAAGCATTGGTATAATTGGACACATAATTGATCAGAAACTACTTGAAACAAAACTTTACAGAACTCCATATGAAGATGTACTTTACACATTGCCCAAAAAAGAAGAATTATAAATAATAGCCTTTGTTGCTAGTCATCCCCCTTTCTTACCTAACTAACAAGAAGGGGGTTTCTATTTCTATGCATTCCAAAATAAGCAAATATATAGTATAATATGCCATGCCAGTATTTTATTATCATATTAAAAAGGATGCACAAGAAATAGCAGTTGAAGAAAAAACTCTTATTCACCACCTTAGAAGTGTAATGAGAGTTGGCAAAAATGAAAACATAAGATTCTTCGACAATAATTATCTATATGTTACAAAAGTAAAAGAAGCTACAAAAACAAAAATTGTTTGCCACATTGAAAAGAAAACAAGAGTCAAGCAATTCTTGCCAGAAATTTCAATTGTCCAATCCATTATT
>DAOWNX010000017.1 GCA_030642335.1 Caldisericota bacterium | reverse complement strand
AATTTTTTGCTTATGCATGCAATGGGTCCAAATATCGCTGGGGCAATCGGAGCAATAGTTGCAGCAGGAATACTGATTACTTTGCTTGCAAAATAACAGAATATTCATCCTAAAATAGGGCTCGCTAAACATTATTATTTATGTAGCAAGCCCTATTTTTTTACGTCAGCGACTTATCGCAAGAATAAGGTTATTAAATGAACGATATTTGGCAGCGATAAAGCATCATCGGCACAATATAGATCCAACAAACTAAACAATAAAATAAAAAAGGGCGCAAATATTTGCGCCCTTTTAGAATTAAACCGTTAATGCAATTAGTTATTTTTATTCTGATGCTTCCCACCCAACAATTCTGCACCAGGCAGAAGACATCTCAATTCCTTTTACAATGAATGCACCTAAATATGCTCTCTTATTGTTCAATTCATCAATTTCTCCGCCAATATTCTCTGCATGAACCAAACGCTTTGGGAAAAGTTTTAAATGCATTATCTGATAGTAAATTTCTGATGGGAACATTTCTTCCCAGCTCTTTCCATATTTTTCTTTTAGCTTTTTTTCTGCTTCCTTGAATAATCCAGGATGCCAATCTTTTAAAATAGTATTCATAGGATGGTCTGCACTGCCACAATCAACACCAATCCATTTGAATTTCATATCCAATGCCCAATCTGCAAACTCTGGACTTGGCCCGGGATGTTTGACCATATAACGCAATTCATCAGATTCTGGCTGATCCCATGCATAACGATGATATCCCGTATTAATAATAAGAATATCTCCTTTTCTGATATCAGCTTTTTTCATCAACATTTCTGGCGTATATAAATCATAATCTCCTACCTCGTCCGAAATATCTACTACTACTCCAGGCCCTACCCATTCATTAAGAGGCACTGTTCCAATCGGACGACCAGAACTAAAGAAATGGATTTCGCCATCCATATGTGTACCTACATGGTTGCTCGAAGTAATAATCTGTCCATTTGCGCCCTGTCCCATATGCGCACCTGCAATTCTTTTAAAATACTGTATACCAAGCGGCATATAGCTTGGCCATGGCGGTGTATGAATACTAAGTGGTTGTGTCAAATCATACATTTTTGCATCAGTTAATAATTTGATAAATTCTTCTTTATTCATCCTTTTTCTCTCCCTTTATTATTTTATTTTGAGCCCAATAACTTCTGAAGGGCATCCCTCGTTTCATCATCCGTAGCTGCAGACGGTCTCCAGTCAACCTGAACAACTTTAACTTTCACATCTTCTAAACTTTCTTTAAAAGAAACAAGGCCAATATTAATTACCTGTAATTCCTGTTTAAAAAGATCTGAAATTTTTCTCATCTTGCACCTCCAAGGTTTTTGACAATATATGAAGCAAGTTTTGATGCAGCAGCATTAGATGGTATAATA
This sequence comes from Caldisericota bacterium, assembly GCA_030642335.1. Lineage (GTDB taxonomy): Bacteria > Caldisericota > Caldisericia > Caldisericales > Caldisericaceae > UBA646. The sequence goes on along the minus strand of DAOWNX010000017.1, from coordinate 8,126 downwards.
ATTGCCCCAGCATCCTCAAGTTGTTGTTTTACTTTTCCTCTTCCCTGGGGATCTTTATCTGTTCCTGTAATAGTACACACGAATGTGATGCTCCTACCATCCTTTTTTGCAATTTCTTTTGCTTGTTTAATAATTGGATTTAGTTCATCGCCTGGCTGCATATTAGAACCATATCCTAACACAACATCGAGGAGTATCACTGCGACTTCTCTATCATTTGCCTCCTCAAGAATTTTCTTGTTACGTAAGGTAAAATCAATCATAGGATGAGGACGTCCAACTGTAAATTCATCCTCTCCTAAATCAACAAATGTGTTCTCTTTGCTGCGCCATGAATCCTCCAGCTTGAATTGCGGATTAAGCGGGGCATTGCCGTAAACTTCCCCTATAATTGTACGAGATATAAGCATTGCCTCGTCACAAAGTGTCCCTCCAGTATAAAGACCCCTTACGAACTTTTGAGTAGCTGTTTTATTTTTTGATTCTTTTTCAGCAAGATTTAAAAGCTTCTTCTCTCTTTCCTCTAACAATTGTTTAAATTCATCCATTGATTTTCCTTTTGAGAAAGAGGATGCTATAAGACCAGCTTCCTCAAGAGTATTTGCTGGAATCGCTCCTGCTTCCTCAACTACCTTTGGATCGCCACCAAGAAAAATTCCCACAACAGGTTTTTTTATCTCTGTCTTAATAAGAGATGCCACTTTTTCTAATACTTCAGGGTGAGGTGGCTTAGAAACAAGTGCTATGTATTTTGTTTCAGGATCTTCTTCCAGTGCCTTAATCCCTTCAATAAACATAATCCCACCGACATCTTTCTTTACATCTCTTCCGCCAGTTCCTATGGCTTGAGATATTCCAGCTCCCTCATTCGAAATGACAGCACTTACTTCCTGAAGTCCGGTGCCCGAAGCAGCAACTATACCAATATCCCCGCGATTAACCACATTTGCAAAACATAGTGGAGCTCCATTTATAATTGCAGTACCGCAATCAGGACCCATAACTAAAAGACCATGTTCTTTTCCGTATTTTTTAACTCAATTTCTGTTTCAATTGATACATTGTCTGAGAACAACATTACATGGAGACCGTTCTTGAGAGCTTTCATGGCTTCGTCGCCTGCATATTTCCCCGCTAGTGAAATAATAACCATATTCGCATCAGACAAAAAGTCCACAGCACCTTCAAGACTTTTTGGCGTATACTCACCAGTTTCCTGCATTTTTGAATGCCTTGATGTAAGAAGTTCCTTTGCTTTCTGAATTGCTGCATCACATATTGCCTCATCCTTTGCTTTTACTGCTATCAATAAATCTGAATCTATTGCATCATTAAACATGTCGAGAAGAATCCCGGATGTCTCAAGAATTGATTTATTTTGATCAGTTCCCATTACAACAGCAGCCTCTTCTACTCCTTCCAGCGCTAACACGTCTCTTGCAACAAGCATAAGCGTAACAGAATCATAATATTCCCCTTCTTTAAGAATTCCTTTTACTGCCATATTAATACACCTCCATTTGTAGATTTTTTAAATGTCTCTTTGCTCGCCAGGATAAATCCTGTCCCAATATCTGCTCCAGATGTTTCTCCAATGGCAAGTAATTGCATAGTAGCATTAATAACCGACTCTTTATCTTGAAAAAATGCATGAATAAGATTTTTAAACCGTTCGAAAAATTCTCCCTTAGCTGAAAAATACAAAAATGTATCGGAAATAACATTTTTACTCCTTGCAAGACGATATATTTCTTCGCGTATGTGAGCAGTAGAATAATCTGTCAAAAGCTGATATACATATATAGCAAGGAGCATCCCATTGATGAGGTCATCGCCTTGAGGAGTAAAACCAAGACCTATCCCCTTCAGTTTACTTACAGAAGACAGTTTGCCGTTTAATATCTCAGTAACACTTGCGTCAAGTTGATTTCTTAAATTTTTTTCAAACGGAGTAATAAAGAAACTTTTTCGCCTGTCATCCAATAAAAATACACTACTCAATGGATGTGCATGTCTTACCAAAACTCTTTCAAAAATTTGTAACCCAGACAAAAAAGTTGTTTTCTTTGAAGCATCAAGCTTAATCGTAGAATCATACTTAGAAGCTCTGGGTAAAAATATTTTTGTATCATTCAAGATGAGTTCCTCATTGATAATCTGTGCTTCTTTCAGATTTAAAAAATTAAATCCATTTATAACGATATTGTTAGGTCCTCCACCGATATCTTCCGTCACAACAGACACAATACCGTCAGAATATAAAAGATTGGCAACCCGTTCAAACGTTGAATGAATAGTAAAAACAGTATCACACAAAGGAACACTACCGCCTCTCGAAACAATTTGTGCCTGCGTTGCTATTACCACTTTTGCCTCCCTAAAAATAAACAGACCAAGAATTAATTCTTGGTCTGTAGTTCAATAACACTTTTATACATTGGGTTCAGAAGGGATCTTAAAATTCTCAGTGGATTTTAAGAGATCTTCAGGCACTGGCGATTTTAATGTAGTACCAAGATAATCTTCAAGATATTTTTTAATCGAAGTGTCCCAGTATTTTTTTGTTACATAAAATACTTTTGCGCCGCCTAATTCATGCTGGTATTCCGGCCATGGGTAAGATGGCTGTGCCATTCCGATTCCCCATCTCTTAAATCCATTATAACTTTCGTATGTTGCCCAGAATTCATTTTGTTCAAGGATTTCAAAAGCATAGTAGCATTTTGCATAATACATGGCAGCACCTGCTTTTACCCCTCTTTTAAATGCCATTGTATGAAGACTTATATTGATCTCTTCATCCATAATTCTTCCATTTGATATTGCGGCAAGTTCTCCATCAACTATACCAACAAACATATATGGATCCTTTAACCTGTTACGATACCATCCCAAAATCTCTGCATACACTCTTGCTCCGACAATGTCATAAAAATCATGATCCACATCCATAAATTTTTTAATGAATGGCAAGAGGGCAGGAACTTCCTCTTTTTTCATCTGTCTTATCACCAATTTTGACCCGTTTTTTAGCTCAAGATACATTGGAGTCCATGGTTTCAAGTCCATTGGTGGTGGACTTAATAAGGGCTCTAATTCTTCAACCTTAAAGATAATTTCATTCTGTGATACTCTTTCTGGTGGTTGTTTCTTCATAAAAACCTCCTTGTTTAAAATATGATGTTTAATGATAGCAATTTTGCAATTCGTGTCAAGTGTTTGCCCGTATATTTGCTGTATTTTAAAATTCGAACAGTCCATATTAGACAAAGCAAATAACAGACAATAGGCGATGAGAATTGACAGAATTTTATATAAAATTATAATACACAAGAAGAAAGGATGTAAATAAGATGGCAAAAATAGTGTTATTAAGTGTAATTGCTTACTTACTTGGTTCTATACCCAACGGATATATTATATGTAAAAAATTTTACCACATTGATATCACTAAGTACGGTAGCAAAAATATTGGAATGACAAATGTACAGCGAGTAGTAGGAAATAAAGCTGCTATTGCCGTGTTTCTATTAGATTTTGCAAAAGGTTTTTTAGCAGTGATCATAGGAAAATATTTTTTGAACTCTCCCCCCCTCGCAATAACCTTAGGGATCATGGCCATAATAGGGCATGATTATTCTCTTTTTATGCCTCACTTTAAAGGAGGGAAGGGAGTAGCAACTGCATATGGCGTCATCGTAGCCATATCGATCTATACCGGGCTACTATCCGGAGGCGTATTTTTCCTTATAATATTCCTGACACGATATGTTTCACTGGCTTCGATCGTTTCTGTCTGCTTCTTTCCTATATTTCTCATTCTGTTCCACGCAGACAAAACGATTATATTATCCAGTTTAATAATTATATTACTTGTCGTCATTTCACATCGCGAAAACATTAAAAGACTCTTGAAAGGGAAGGAACGTAAAATTGGAGGAAAAATAAAGATTGATAAGGATAAAAATTGAAAAAAGACATAAAAGATTTGACTTTAGATAAGCTGAAAGAATACTTTCTTTCAATCAATGAGCCTGAATACCGTGCCAATGAACTGTTTCATTCAATATACAGAGAAAAAAAGGAGAGTTTTCATGATATTACAACTCTACCAAAATCTTTAAGAAAAACGCTGTCCAATACCTTTTATATTTATTCATTTAAAATCATTTCAAAATATGAGTCTAAAGATGGAAGCACAAAATACTTGTTCCAATTACCCGATAAAAGCCTTGTAGAAACTGTTTTCATGCACGAAACCAATCAATATGGAAAGATGAGAAATACTTTATGTATTTCATCATCAATAGGATGCCCGCTAGGATGTAAGTTTTGTGCTACAGGCCAAATGGGACTACTAAGAAACATGACGACGGGAGAAATCGTTGAACAATTTCTTCAGATCGATAAAATAACCAAAATAAACAATGTTGTATTTATGGGAATGGGGGAACCACTTCTCAATTATGATAATGTCAAAAAAGCAATTGAAATTATTTCTGACAAAAATGGGAGAACGCTCGGAAGAAGAAAAATAGTAATTTCCACCTCTGGTATTCCCGGAAAAATTTATCAACTCACAGATCAAATATCATCTGTACGCCTCGCAATCTCCTTGCATGCAGGAGAACAAAGCAAAAGAGATTTTCTGATGCCAGGACTAAAAAAATATCCCCTTACGGAATTAAGAAAGGCCATTAACTACTATACTCGCAATACCGGTAATACCGTCACGATTGAATATCTATTGTTAAAGGAAGTCAATGATACCATCAGCGATATACGAAATTTAGTCGATTTTTTGAAAAAGCTTAAATTCGTAAAAGTAAATCTGATTCGATACAATCCAGTTCCACACGTTAAATTTAAAGTATCAAAAAAAGAGAATATGTTTCTTAGGTTCCTGCAAAAAAATGGTATACGAGCTACACTGAGAAAATCAAAGGGGCCAGATATTTCTGCTGCCTGCGGTCAACTTGCTACAAAACTCCGAAAATAAACATATTTTAAAAAATTCACTCAAACTGAGCTTTTATCTATAATGTCTTGGCCAAAAGATTAATTTGCCAATACGGACAAAATTTGCTCTTTCCTGTATTGCTATCTTATATGAATCTGACATTCCCATCGATAGATATTTCATTTGTACATTTTCCGTTTCACGCGTCTTGAGACGGTCAAAAATTTCTTTCGTAAGCTTGAAATAAGGGCGTAATTTTTCCGGGTCGGCCATAAATGGCCCCATTGTCATGAGCCCCTGAATTAATACATTTTTAAATGGAGCAGCTGCATCTAACAACTGCTTTACCTGTTCCGGATATACACCGCTTTTCTGCTCTTCTTTGCCACTGTTTACTTCAATGAGTACAGGCATTATTTTGCCTGCGTTTTTTGCCCGCTTGTCAATTTCTCGGAGAACATCAACAGAGTCAACTGTTTCTATCATATCAAAAATCTTAACAATTTTTTTTATTTTATTTTTTTGAATAGAACCAATATAATGCCATTTAACAATACGCTCAATGCAGGGAAACAACTTTTCCGTCTCCTGCAGATAATTTTCCCCGATAATCTTCACACCGGCATCAACTACTTCTTTGATTTCGTAAGTAGAGCGCGATTTGACAGCTGCGACAAGCAATACATCTTCTGGTATTTCCTGAAGAATTTTTTGAACGTTTTCCTTAATCACATTTTCCTCCAAAAAATTATAATGTTTTACAAAATTTTTTCAAATACTATAATATTTGTTTTTCCTTACCTCCACAAAACCCAGAGGCAGGTCATACTTCTGCAAACCGCTGAAAGAATAACTCCAATAAAAACGCTTCTTAGCGTGCTATTTCATTTTTTTTTAATCTCTTTATACTGGATGCATGGATATAGGAATTATTGGGGCAGGAAAAGTAGGAACTACACTTGCAATTGCATTTAAAAAAGCAGGCTTCAATGTTTTTATTGCAAGTAGGAGCATACAGAGCGCAGAAAGAGCAGCAGCAATTTCTGGAGGTATCTCTACATCAATACAGCGATGTGCAGAACAAAGTGATGTAATTTTTCTCTCGGTTCCGGACTCAGAGATAGAGAATGTGGCAAAGAACATCAAAAATGTAGTAAGTAAGGAAAAAATAGTTGCCCACTTAAGCGGTGCATTTCCTTCTTCAATTCTGGAGTTTCTCAATGCAAGAACATGCTCGGTACATCCACTTAAACCATTTGCAGACCCTTTGCTTTCTGTAAAAACACTCTCAGAAACACTCTTTGCGGTAGAGGGAGATGAAACTGCTGTAAATGAAATAGAAAAAATCATACAGAAAATTAATGGAACACTCATCAGGATTAAAACAGCAGATAAACCAATATATCATCTTGCTGCAACAATTACAGCAAATTATACTGTGACACTCTTTAACCTTTCAGAAAATCTCCTTTGCTCCATTGGGTTTAACGAAATAGAAGCAAAGAATGCGCTTCTTTCACTGCTTCAAGGGGTTTTGAACAATATAAAGGAAAAGGAGAGCACCCAGGCGCTTACAGGACCGATTCTCAGAGGAGATATAAAAACTATACAACTTCATCTGAAAAATATCAAAGATCCCTTACTGAAAAATATTTACAAAAATCTCGCTTTTGCTACACTAAAGATAGCGGAAGAAAGAGAATTGGATAAAGAAAAAATTAAGGAAATAAGGAAGGTATTAAACGATGGATAAAATTACCGTCCCAAAGGTAAGACGATTTAAAGGAAGGAAAACAATAGCTGCTCTTACAGCATATGATTTCCTCACTGCAAGAATACTGGATGAAGCAGGAGTCGATATTGTCCTTGTGGGAGATTCTGTAGGCACAACCATCCAGGGGCTGAGTTCAACAATACCTGTAAAAATGGAAGAGATGTTATATCACACAAGAATTGTGAAAAGAGGAGTAAAAAGAGCACTTGTTGTTGGGGATATGCCCTTTCTTTCATATCAAACATCTCAAGAAGATGCAATAAGAAATGCAGGATTGTTTTTAAAAGAAGGGGCAGAAGCAATAAAACTCGAGGGTGGAGAAAATGTCGCTCCTATTATAGAAAAACTTGTTTCATACGGTATCCCTGTGATGGGACACATTGGGCTCACGCCTCAATCCGTAAATCTATTTGGCGGATATAAAATACAAGGAAAAACGGAAAAGAAAAAGAAACAGCTGATAACTGATGCAAAAGCACTGGAAGAAGCAGGTGTTTTTAGTATCATTCTTGAAGGAATGCCAGAAGAAGTTGGAAAAGAGATTACAGAATCGGTTTCAGTTCCTACAATAGGGATTGGGGCAGGCAAATTCTGTGACGGACAGATTCTTGTAGTAACTGATATGCTTGGAATGGACCCTATGTTTACCCCACGCTTTGTAAAAAAATACAGAGATCTATATGAAGAAATTAAAAGTGCTGTAAGCGAATATATAGAAGACATAAAAACACAAAAATTCCCATCTGAAGAACATGTTTTTCACACAAAGAAAAAGGAAGAATAGTGTGAAAATTATAAGAACAGTAGAAGGAATGAAAGAATTCTCTAAAAAAATAAAAGAAAGCGGAAAGTCAATAGGTTTTGTACCGACAATGGGATATCTGCACAAAGGGCATCTCTCACTTGTAAGAAAAGCAAAGGAAGAAAATGATACGGTAGTTACAAGTATTTTTGTAAATCCTACGCAGTTTGCACCAACAGAAGACCTGGATCAATACCCACGTGATGAAAAAGGGGACTCTGCAAAACTCAAGAAAGAAGGAATTGCAGCAATATTTATTCCCACAATAAAGGAAATGTATCCAGTAGAGTATCAAACCTATGTAGAAGTCACAGAACTTACAAAAAACCTCTGCGGAAGGTCTCGACCAACACATTTTAGAGGTGTAACAACTATTATTTTAAAACTCTTAAAAATTGTAAATCCCGATAGGGCATACTTTGGGAAAAAGGACTATCAGCAGTTTAGAGTAATCGAAAAGATGTGTAGAGATTTGAATTTTGATGTAAAAATTGTACCCTGCCCAATTATGCGTGAAAAGGATGGAATTGCAATGAGTTCAAGAAATAAACATCTCACAGAAGAGGAAAGAGGAGACGCAATAATCCTTT
>DAOWNX010000155.1 GCA_030642335.1 Caldisericota bacterium | reverse complement strand
CTTGCAAGGTTTACAAGATACGAAGAATGTACTGTTCCGGGAATAATTTTTGTTGTTTTAATATTACTATGAAATTTTTCAACCTCGTTTTTGTCCAGGGGCGGAATACGCCACTGCATTTGATTTTTTGAAAAGATCTGCATTGTATCGCACCCAATATGTTTTGCACGTAATGGTGCATTTGAAACTCCACCTGCGATCGAGACATGCGCTCCTAAAATCATTTAGCCCTCACTTTCATTTAAAACAAATAAACAAAAATACCCTAAACTTTCTCAAATTGTGTGGTATACAGCTCAAAATATAAACCTTTTTGTTTCATCAATTCTTGATGTGTGCCTTGTTCCGCTACTCTTCCTCTATTAATCACATATATCCTGTCAGAATTTATGATAGTAGACAATCTATGAGCAATAACGATAGATGTTCTACCTTCCATTATTTCCTTAATTCCTCTCTCAATAAGCTCTTCTGTAGCAGTATCAATAGATGCTGTAGCTTCGTCCAGGAGCAAAATGCGCGGATTATACACAAGTGCGCGAGTAAAGGATATAAGTTGCTGCTCCCCTTGCGAGATATTTCCTCCTTCTGTTGAAAGCTCCGTATCATAACCATTAGCAAATTTCATGATGAAATCGTGCACTCCGATTTTCTTTGCGGCAGCAATAAGTTGCTCCTCTGTTATATCCTTATTGCCCAGAGTAATATTATCTCTTACGGTCCCTTTGAAAATGAAAACATGCTGTAAAACCATTGCCATACAGGAACGCAGCTTACTTATATCATATTGCTGCACATTTATCTTATCTACCGTTACTGTTCCGCTGTCTGCGTCATAGAATCGTAATACGAGGTTTGCAATTGTTGACTTTCCTGCACCAGTTAATCCCACGAGAGCAACCTTTTCTCCTGCTTTTGCCCGTAAATTAATATCTCTTATAGTAGGTGTCTTTTTGTCATAAGAGAAATCAACATTCTTGAACGTCACATCACCTCTAATTTCATGCTGCACTGGATTTTTGCAGTTCTTTATAATTTCCTTTTCCTCAAAAAAATCATTTAGTTTTTTCATAGAAGCAATCGCATTTTGAAGAATAGAGAATTTCTCCGCAAGATCTCTGAGAGGACGATAAAGATAATCAACGTATACAAGAAATGCCATAATTGTACCAATTGTAGCTATACCCTTCAATGTAAAAATACCTCCAGCTATTATCACAATGGCAATGGATATGTAGGAAAGTATATTTATAATCTGCCTGAGTTGAATGCTCGTCATTTGAGCCGTGTGAAATGTTTGACGGTATCCATCTACAATGTCGCTAAACTTTTTACGATTTCTTTTTTCTACGTTGAATGCCTGCACTAATATAATGCCGGATAAATTCTCTTGCATCTCTATATTCATTTTTACTACGTAATTTCTCACCTTTTCATACAACCTTTCCAGTTTATTTCCTAATAATAGTGCCGATACAATTGCTACAGGAAGTGGTATAATAACCAGAAGTGCAAGCTTTACGTTAATAAAAAATATAAAAACAATAACAAATAGTAAAGTTGCCAAATCTCCAAATAGAGCAACGACTCCTGCGGAAAGTAGTTCATTCAAATTTTCTACGTCATTTGTAATCCTCGTTATAATCTTACCTGATGGTTCTCTCGAAAAAAATGAAACAGCAAGAGACTCTAAATGCTTAAAAAGATCTGTCCTTAAATCCTGCATTACTCTCTGCCCGGTAAGATTAGTAAAATAAACTTGAACCATTTTAGATACAAAAAGTATTCCGCTTACGCCGAGAAATAAAGCAGAAATTCGTGCTAGGCCCGAAAAATCCTTTGCGACAATAAATTCATCTACAGATTGTTTTAATAGATATGGAAGAACTGTGGCAGAAACAGTGGCAATAAATAACATAATAAATGAAACAGATAAAAGCAATTTATACTTTAATATGTATGGAAGGAATCTCTTTAAAATTTTTCTATTCATACTTCCATCCCTTCCAAAAGCTGTTTTCTATACAGATGAAAATAGTATCCTTTTTCATCAAACAATTTATCAGGAGCTCCTTCTTCTAAAATCTTTCCATGCGATAGAACCACAACTCTATCCATAACAGTGAGAGCGCTCACTCTCTGAGATACTAATAATGTTGTGATATGGTTTGTTTCTAAGTATGCTCTGAGATTTCTTATAATTGTTTTTTCTGTATCTGTATCAACAGCCGAGAGCGGATCATCAAAAAGCATAAGAGGCCTCTTTGTGAGAATAGCACGCGCTACAGCTACCCGTTGCCTTTCCCCGCCAGAAAGTGTTATCCCTTTTTCTCCAACAACCGTATCAAATCTATTAGGCAATTTCATAATGTCTTCATAAATAGATGCAATTGTCGCTGCCTCTTTAACATCTTCAATTGTGGCGTCCTGCTTGCCTATTTTTATATTCTCAAGTAAAGTATCACCAAATAGAAACGGTGCTTGAGGCACATACCCAATGTTCTTTCTTAAAGCTTGTAAGGGAATTTTTAGTATATCCGTTTCACCGAAAAAAATTGTATCAGGTGGAGGGTTATATACTCTCAGAAGCAGAGACAGCAAAGTACTTTTGCTTCCGCCTGTTGGCCCGGTAATACCGATGAGTTCCCCCTCATGTATCGGTAAAGAAATATTTTTTAGAACAAAACGGTCATCGTTAGGATATGAAAATGAAAGATTT
>DAOWNX010000145.1 GCA_030642335.1 Caldisericota bacterium | reverse complement strand
TATGATACAAAAGCACTCTCTCAAGAACTTTCAGATGCATTACAAAACTGGATTATTAGCAACTATTCACGGTATTACAAAAACATTGGTGTTGATCTATTGCTTGTCCCCGATTCCGTTATAGCTAAAAATGGAATTGCAAGCGCTGTTTTTGATGCAAAAATTGATTTAACGCTAAAAGCCAAGAGAATCGAAGGTCTTCCGTTTATGAAAGGTATGCTAAAATACTATAATTCTAAAAAATTAACGGCTTCCAAAGCCCAGGTTGAAGCTGCAAATAACTTAATAGATGATTGGAAATTAGAACTAAAGGGTTACATAGGTAAACCCGAACCTTTAGCTTATGCAACATACAAAATAACTGCAACAGTTGGAAAAGATGGAAACATTGAAAAGGACAGCATAAAGCTGTACATTGCAGAACCGTCTTCAACAGGTAAGGGAGATGATTTCTATCCAGTCCCTTCCCCGATGCTTGAAACTCCTGAAAAGATGGAGCAAGATGGTGTAGATTTAATGGAAGAAACATTTAAGAAAGTGGGCAGTTCTCCTCTTGCAAGCAGTACTGATGATCTAAAGTACACATATGATCGTTTGGATGCAAGAGATTATGCAAATAGCTGGACCTCGAATGCTCTCTATAATGGAACTTGTCGTGAAGATCCAAGTAAATGGAACACAACCCAATACCCAAGGTATTCCGGAGATGACTGCAATGACTGTGCAGACTATGTTTCTCAAGCACTTCATGCTGGTGGTATCCCGATAGATCCAGGACAATGGGAACGTGGTAATGACGGAGACACCTGGATTTATGTGCCTTATCTTAAAGATTACATGATTAATAATGGACATTGGGCCACTTCAAACTTTACAAATACTAATGCCGGGAATGTAATAGTTATTAATAATGACTCTCATACTATGGTGATTGTATTGAATGACACTGTTACAAGAAAATTTAGCACGCATACCAATGATAGAAAGCAGTATATATATTATAATTACAGTGGCTGGGAGTATTATATTGTGCAATAGGCTAAATTTTGAAATAGTACAGGTGTAGATATTACCTCCACCTGTATTATACTATTTTACAGGAGGAAATTATGAAGTTAAAAATTATAATTTTGATTTTAGTTGTTTTTGTAGTAAGCACTTCTCTAATTGGATGTAGAAATACAACAAGTATTAGAGTTCCAGACCAATCTATCCCTTTTCTTATTTTAGTACCTGAAACTGTTAACGGTGAAAACGTTAAAAAAGCTATTCTTAACTTTTGGGACTTAAAGAATGGAAAAATTATCAAAACTGACAAAGTTATTTATACTGTAGCACCATCAATTGACATAATCAGCGAGCAGGCAAGCTACAAAAACTATAACGGCGATAGACCCTTGTATTGGGACGGGAAGGATTGCATTATTCTTCCTTCATTTTTCAAAAGTGTAACGAACTTATATAAACGGACAGAAACAATCAGTGAAGTGCTAAAAGTAGGCAAAGGTTTACAGAGTCTTACTCGAGTAATTTTTGGTAAAGACGTAGAGATGGTAAGAATTCCAACAGGTGATAATCATGATTATAAGTACACTGTAAAACTATGGGATGGCGAAAAGTATATTGAAAAAGAACTTAATCTTAATTATGAATTTCAAGATACAAATTCTCAACCCTCTTCTCCAGTTGCAATTGACAATGATGGCACCAATTTAAACATTCTTGTTTCTGGCGGTTATAATCCTCAAACAGGAATGGACTTGTTTCTCTGCACTGTAGATATAGAAATGTGGACAAGCAAATGGCACAAGATTTCCGTGGAGGAAGATACAGGTATTGGTCCTAACAAGCCTCCGAACTGCTCCAACTCTGTTTATTTTAACGGAAGTTTTTATGTACCCAGTGGTTGCTGTAGTGTAGCAAAAGTTGATACAAAAGAGCTTATTTGCAAGAAATGGAAAAAAATAACGACATCTAAACCCAGTGAAGAGGATATTGCATATGGCACTTCTATTTTAGGTAGCTTCAAAGATATGATTATTGTTCAATTTACTGTCCTTAGAGCCATAGGTACAAAGCGCTATATATCTGTCTTTAAAAATGAAGAAAGGGTGGGGATGATATATCTTGTAAACGGCAATGTGAATGTAATGGATAAAGATGGAAACATTCTTTCAAATGCAACTTTGAATGAAAACTCATCTATCATATTTCCTAGAATGACTGGAGGAATGTAAATCTGCTCACAAAAAGTGCAGATTGCAAAAGATTAAAAAAGGCAAATTATTAACGTAAATCCGAAATTCAGCATCTTAGGAGGGTGAAAATCACCCTCCTATTTATTTTTGTTAATAATACGCCATAGGCTTTTAGCCTCTAACATTTTGATTGAAAAATGATAGAATCGCTATTCTTCAAAAAACTTTTCTCAGACACAACATTGGTTTAACCTGATTTTTATAATATCTTGTCTAACAATTAATCAAGATTTTTAAAAATTCTCTCAAAAAAGTGTAACATTTTTTGAAGTTTGTGAGTCTATATATATGGAGAGGATAAAAACTCTTAAAAAAAGGAGATGGTGCAATATAAATGCATATGGATAAAAAAACGGAGCGGACCAAAAAGAGATAATGAGAGATCTGTTGTTCTGGAATATGTTAAAGCAAAAAGTTAATTGATAGGTATGGAAAGTTAAAATGAGAATAACTAATGCAGAACCTAGAAAATTAAAAGAAAGGAGAAACATTGTGAGAGAATTTTACAAGGTTTTATTAATTGCTGTTATCATTATAGCAATGGTAGCAGGTTTTTCTGTAAGGAATTTTGCAAATGCAAATATTCCTTATGATACAAAAGCACTCTCTCAAGAACTTTCAGATGCATTACAAAACTGGATT
>DAOWNX010000162.1 GCA_030642335.1 Caldisericota bacterium | reverse complement strand
TGGATCCTGAGCAAAGACCCAATAAGATTAGCTCCTGGGATTTTTACCCTTGGAGAAATTAAAAAAGAGGAAAAAGTTGATTTTGAAAAAGAAGTCACTATTGGGCTTTATAAACTTGAGAATGGAAAAATGCTCCCCGATGAAATTGAGGACGAAATTGGTCTTGGAATTAATACAAAAAAAGGTTTAATTGTGATTGGTGCTTGCTCTCATCCAGGAATAGTTAGTATGGCAAAGAAAGCAATCAAGATAAGCAAAGTCGATAGAGTATATGCTGTTATAGGAGGGTTTCACTTAATAGATGCTGACGAACAAAGGATTCAGCATACTGTAAAAGAACTTAAAAACATTGGTGTTAAAAAAGTTTATACTGGTCACTGTACTGGGCTTAGAGCAGAAGCAATGTTCCTAAAAGAATTTGGGGAAGATTTTGAGAAGCTTCACTCTGGAAAAATCATGACTTTTTGATTTTTATAATTGGGTTCTATAGTAACGGCGGATCTGGATCTTAACATCTCCCAGCATTCTTGGTTTTTAAATTCACTCGTAAATGGTTTAAATGAGCGTAAAGTTGCAATAGCAATATCTAAATTATGTTACAATTTATTGAATACAAATAAACATTAATGCTGCATTTTTTCATACATGGTTCACATTTCTAAAAGCTGGCCTGTTCCCTGGGTCTGGAGTTAAAATGGGTTTATAAAGTAAAAAGGGTCAGGTCTTGAAATAACAGTTTTCCTGCGTTTTAACATTTCGTGTTATTGTATTTTTTTTCAGTCGTTAACAGTGCAGCCGTTACGGCAAAACGAGTAATACGGCAATTCTAATTTTGTTTTCACAATGACTTATAGGTAATGTATCTCCTCTAATTACAGAATAATGCTCTCCTTTACTTTTTCAAATCCTAATCTTTCTCCCCCCTCTGCATAATTTAATTATATATAGGGAGAATTTTCTCAAATAAACTACGGAGGTGTTTAATGATTAAAGGAAAAAGCAAAAGGAAAATAAAAAGATAGATTGCCGCGTCAGTCGCTAATGCTCCTTCCTCGCAACGACAATGAAACTGTCGCTTCACATCGATAACAAATGCCAAGGAAAAAACGCAATGACAAAGAAAAAGAGCTTTATGCCGGGTGAAGGAATGATAATGGCTCAGATGAGGCAATTCGAGTTCTTGACATAGCTTTTTTAAATATTAAACTTTATACAATTAATAGATGGGGTGAAGAATGTTAAAACCAAAGTTTAATTATACAAATAAAATTGTAAATAACCTTGTTGAAATTACTGCGGCAAGGGAAATCATTTTAAATTCTTATCTTGTACCAAAGTGGGAAGTATCTCTTAGAAGAGAAGCACTTCTTAGAGCAACACATGCATCCACTGCAATAGAAGGAAACCCTCTCACATTTGAGGAAAAAACTATGCTTGCTCAAGGAAGAAAAGTAATAGCATCAAGAAAGGCAAAACAAGAAGTACTGAACTATTTGAAGGTACTTGAGCGTATAGAAAAATACCAGGAAAAAGAGCAAATTACAGAGAAAATGCTTTTAAAAATGCACACTGATATAACAGAGAGCACACTTGATGACCTTGCCTGGGAGAAAGAATATAGAAAAATTAAAGTATATGTAGGAAACAAAATTACAGGAGAAGTAATATTTACGCCACCAGATGTAAAAGAAGTGCCCTCTTTTATAAGTCAATTTCTCAAATGGCTCAATTCAGAAGACTCTAAATTACTGCATGCTGTACTTGTTGCAGGCATCTCTCACTATGAGCTTGTAAGAATACATCCATTTGTTGATGGAAATGGTAGGACTGCAAGAGCACTTGCAACCCTTATTCTTTACCTTAGAGGGTTTGACATTAAAAGATTCTTTGTATTGGATGATTATTATGATAGTGACAGAAAAGCATATTACAATGCACTGAAAAGTGTTGATCAGCACAAACTTGACATCACCAAATGGCTTGAATATTTTACGGACGGAGTTTATCTTTCCATATCACAGGTAAAAAAGAAAGTTCTCCAGCTCTCTCTGGAAAAAGGAAAGGTATCAAAGCGCGGACAAGTAGCTTTAACAGAAAAACAAATGAAAATAATTGAGTTTATACAAAAGAAAGGAAAGATAACAAATAAAGATGTGAGGGAAATGTTTAATTTTTCAAACCGTGGAGCATTAGATGAGATAAATAAACTTGTAAAGCTGGATATAATTATTCCAAAAAACAGAGGCAGAAGCCTTCATTATGTTCTCAAATAAACTTCACGATTTACTTCACGATTTACTTCACGATTAAGCCAGGCTTCTCAAAAAGAAGTGTAACAATCCCTGTTTTAAAGAGAAGGAGAAAGAGCAAATTCCTTTCTATTTAAAAATACTGGTAAACGCTACATTTCTACAAACTTAAGCTGTTTCTTAGCCCTTTTCTCAATTTACACTTTTTGTAGGGAGTAGTTCAAAAACAACTTTGGCTTAAATAAAGGGTTTCTTGATTGTGCCGTCTGC
>DAOWNX010000093.1 GCA_030642335.1 Caldisericota bacterium | reverse complement strand
TTTACAAAGGAAGAGCTCATTAATCTCTTTACTCTTGAAAGTGTTAACAAAGCACCTGCTATATTTGATATTGATAAACTCAAATGGATGAACCATCATTATATTTCAAAGGCCGACGATGAAAGACTTTGTAGGCTTGCTCTTCCATTTATGATAGAGGAAAAATGGATTAAAGCAGACAGCAGTTGTTCTGAGAAGTTATTAAATATAGTCAATGCAGTAAAAGGTAATATGGAAACCATCAGTGACATAACAAAGGTTGCTGCTCCTTTTTTTGAAGAGATTGACCTTATCAAAACCGAAGAAGAGCAAAGAATACTTGAGCAGGAAGAAAATAAAATAGTATTTTCATACCTAATTGAAAAATTGCAAGATATCGAGTTTACAGAAAGAGAAATGGATAAATTTATAAATGGTTTGAAAACTGTACTTAATCTTTCCGGAAAGAAAATATATCACCCAATGCGAGTTGCCCTTATTGGGTCTAAAAATGGGCCGGAACTTACAAAAATTATGCTGATACTCGGAAAAGAGCGAGTAATAGATAGGTTTAATAAAGCGCTTAATAAGAATTTCACCGGGACGAATTTATAAAGAGTGTTTGAATAACTAAATTTTATTTATAATCCCCTTACGATGACAATGGGGGTTTGTTGGTCTTCATTTCCCGCAGGATTGTCAGAAAGTACTTTCTCCAGTTTATCCTTTGATACGCCCTTACTGTATCCTACTGCCCAGGCATCTCCAAGGTCGTTTGCATCGATGATTGCTGCTCTGCAGCCAGTTCTTTCTGTGATTTTTTCACTTACTGTAAATGAATCTTTTGGTCCGGGTATGACAGCATAATCAAAAGGTGGGATTGCAGCAGGTGGATCATCTATTAGAGCAGCTTGTTCTCCTGCAACAATGTAAAACCAGCCCTTTTTACCAAAGATTCTTCCTATTGCTCCAGCTTTTGTCGCGAGGATAATACGTGTTTTACCTGCTTCTCTTATTGCTATTTCCATTGCTGCAGGGTTTGCAAGTGGTGCTGCCCCGCCAAATGGTACATCCTTATGCGATACAAAATGTGAAACAAGTCTTGCAAGAAAGGATGGGGAAATTGTATCTACTGTTGTCATTCTTTCCTCACACATTGCAGCAACGCAGGAGGAAATAGTAATAATGTCATTTTTTTTTCTTACACTTTTTGTATACTTATCTATTATGTCGTAAAGGTTATCTCCCTCTTTTATAAGTGGTGTTTTTATGAGAAATCTCTCTATATCAGGAATTGTTAACCTGACTTTTCTTTCTCTAAAAGGGAAGTCTTCGTTTGGGAAGTTTTTCTTTGCGAATTCATATAAATTTTTATATCCAGGGTGCGCTTTTATTCCAAGTGTTAAGACTTTTCTGGCACATTCTTTTTTACCCTGATTAATTAAAACTTCTGCAAATTTCTTAAAATCAGATGCATAAAAATCAGATGGCTCAAGTGCAATAAATAGTTCAAAATATTTTTTTGCATTGCCAAAATCTTTTTCTACATAATTTATGTTGGAAAGCCTTTTCAGAAAATATCTGTAAGGGGACATTGTAGTTTTTATTGGTTTATCAAACAATGCAAGTCCATCTTCATATACTTTAATGGCGTTGTCCACATTTTCTAAATCAAAATAGTATAGGTCTCCGAGCATTAAATAGAGCCATCTATTATCTGGATTTGCTTTAATTCCATCTTTTAGTACGGCTATTGCTTTTTCTTTTTCACCTGATTTAAGGTACAGCTTCGAAAGCAAATTGTGTGCTCCTACTCGATTTTTTTTATGTGTGTTTATAAACTCTTCGAGTAGCTCTATTGCTTTTGCTTTATCGTTTTCTTTTAATTTTTTTGCTTTTTCTATAATGTCCATAAGGCAAACTCTCCTATTCTATTTTACATTGCTTTTTAGTAGATTTTTTCGTTTTATTGTTGCAAGCATATACTACATGATATCTTTTTTCGTTCTGTAGTAATTTTCTCTATAATATTAGTCTTTTTAGATTTGATAAACAGTATACAGAAAAGCTTTATGTATGCAAGTTTTTATTTTATAAATCCTTTTTGTCTTGATTGTCTTTCTTCAGTTTTATACCCTTACTTTTTAAAAATACTTTAAAACATTCAATTGCTTTATTGACTGATTCTTTTTCTCCCATTAGTTTAATCTTAAGAAGTGCATCTTTAAATATAGGAGGATAAGAGGCAGTTTTTATTTTATATTTTGTTTCAAGCATTTCAAGAAAGCCAACAAGATCAGATTCCTTGAGTGGCACAAAAAACGTTTTTTCAAAAGTTCTTTTTCCATTTGTCAGTAGCGGTAATACATACCGAGTAAACATTGCATTAAATTCTTGAGGTACACCGGGTAGAATAAAAAGGTGTTTATTGGTTATTTTAAGATGCATCCCGGGAGATACGCCGATTTCATTTTTTATAAGAATTGCACCTTCAATTGAATAAGACATTCTTTCTATATAATTCTTGTTTGCCTGTTGTCTGATTTTTTTTAAGCTATTTAGTACATAGTATTGCGCTGTTTTATCTTTTACAAGCGGTTTTCCCAATGTCTTTGAAACAGTTACTAGTGTAATATCGT
Organism: Caldisericota bacterium; assembly: GCA_030642335.1. Taxonomy (GTDB): domain Bacteria; phylum Caldisericota; class Caldisericia; order Caldisericales; family Caldisericaceae; genus UBA646. The sequence continues at coordinate 1,989 of DAOWNX010000093.1, read as the reverse complement.
CTGGGGTTAGGCCAAGTCCTCCAGATGTGATTAAAACATTAGAATATGCTATAAGGAAAAGCAAGCCTTCTTTTATTGAGATCTCATTATCTCCTGCAAGAAGCAATTTGTTTAAATAGAGATGTTTCTTTTTTAGTTCCGAAATTACAAAATGAGCATTGAGATCTTTTCTTTCATCGCGGAGGAGTTCATCTCCAATAAGCATTAAGCTTATTTTCATCAAGCGCCGAATTTTTTCAGCTTTAGGGAGTGGGCAAGCATTAAGACAATTTCATTTTTTGCTTCAAATCTGCCAAGTCCTCCTTTGGTTCCAATTTCTCTCTCTGAAAAATATTCTGTTCGGTCAGGACGTGCATAAGGTGAAAGAAGAACAAATGGCACTCCATGAAAGCTATGTTGTTTCATTATGGCAGGTGTGGAATGGTCGCATGTAATAGTTAGCACGGTAGGATTCAATTTAAGTATTTCAGGAACAATTTTTTCATCCACTTCTTCTATAAGGCGTGCTTTGGCGTCGAAGTTTCCATCTTCACCATATGAATCTGTTTTCTTTATATGAAAGTAGAAAAAATCATATTTATCATAATTTTCTTTGAGTGTTTTTAATTCATCCATGATATCTGTACTACCTACATCTAATATGTCCATACCAACGAGTTTAGCGAGTCCCTTGTACATAGGGTATGTTGCAATAGCTGCTGGTTTTAAGCCATATATTTCTGTCATCGTCTGTATTTCAGGGTATGAAGAAAATCCCCGCAACAGTAATCCATTGGCTGGGTGTTGGTCTTTTATAATACTGTTTGCTTTTTCAATAAATTCATTCACTATTTTGGCACTTTTTTTTGCTTTTGTGTCTAAGAAATTGCATTTTAGCGGTGCAATGCCAGTAGCTTGCGGGTCAGTATCAGTAAGCTTATCCGAAAGATCTTCTCCTCTGAAAATTGCGACGAACCGGTAATCCATCACAGGCTTTATAAATATTTCAGTATCATAAATTTTCTTTATCTTATTTTGTATCATTTCAGTAAGTTTTTTACAGTGTTCTGTTGGTATTCTGCTAGCTCTTCGGTCAAGTATTTTATTGGCACTATCAAGTGTTGCAAAATTACCCCTTACTGCTATATCGCCTTGCTTTAGCGGAAAACCAATACCTAAAGCGGCCAAAATGCCTCTGCCTATTATGTATTTGATAGGATCGTAGCCAAAAATGCTGAGATGACCAGGTCCTGATCCGGGAGTAATGCCCATTGAAACAGGATCTGCAATGCCTGTAATGGAATTTTTTGTTATGAAGTCAAAATTTGGAGCATATGCAGTTTCAATTTCTGTCTTGCCTAACTTGTTTGGTATGCCTCCAACACCATCTAACACCATGAGGATTATTTTATTATTGTTTTTTACTATCAGGTTTTTGATGAATTCTTGCGATATCACTCTTCTTCTCCTTTTTCATACTTTGTTGTATCTCCTCGGATAGGCACAAGGTATTTATTATCCATCATCCACTCGAATATTTTTGAAATTTTTGCATATGTATACTCTTCTTCTATATCTTTATAATCCATTTCTATGAGGTTATTGTCTTCGATGAGGAATAGATACTGGATAATAATATCTCCTCCAAGAGGAGCATCTCTGTTTTTATCTATATAGAGATTTAAAATCTCAAAATGTGGTATTTGAGTTGGATCAATTCTTCCTTCTTTTGCAGCATTGTCAATCTTTTCATGAAGAGCGGCGGTATCTTTAAAGTCTTTTGTAAGAACGAGTGCAACATCTGAATCGTATTCGATATCTCCCCCACCTGTGCAGTTAAACATGGTAGGTCTTGTTGTACTTTTTTTTGAATCAAGGCGACATCCTTCTTTATCAAAGGAAGAAACAGCAAAAACTGGACATTTTAACTCCATAGACAAACTTGATAAACCACCCGAAACATCATCTACTTGTTGGGCAAGATCTTGGTAAAGAATTGGGGTAGGAACT
>DAOWNX010000047.1 GCA_030642335.1 Caldisericota bacterium | reverse complement strand
TCTGTTGTGTAATTTCTGTTCATTCTTTTTAGTACTTCGTTGTCTCCGGATTGAAGGGAAATGTGAAGGTGAGGTGTTACGGGCGGACTTAATTTCTTTATAAGATCATCTGTTATGGCTGTAGGATATATAGAACTAATTCTTATTCTTTCAATTCCCTCAATCGTTTTTAATGTTTTTAGAAGTGAAGCCAAAGATGTTCCTATGTCTTCTCCATATTTGCCGATTTCAGTGCCAGAAAGTACAATTTCTTTGTATTCTGTTTTTGAAAGTTCTTGTACTTCTTTTGATATGGCTTCTTTTGTTTTGCTTTTTATCTTGCTACCCCTTACAAACGGCACAATGCAGTATGCACAGAAGTTGTTGCATCCTTCTTCTATCTTGACTGTGGCTCGTGTATGTCCTGAAAATTTTTTTATTGATTCTTCTTGAAGCGATACTATCGAGTAAGTATTATTGTAGTAGAAATCAGCTATCTTTTTACGTTCTCCTGTATACAAAGAAACATCGTTTTCTTTAAAATCTGGACGAAGCCTTGCAAAGCAACTTGTTATGATGATTTTTGCATTTGGATTTGTTCTTTTTGCGCGGTGTACTGCTTTTCTCGTTTCTGCCTCTGCTTTGCCTGTTACTACACAGGAATTGATAATATATAAGTCTGCCTTATTATGGAATGGAACAACTGTATCGCCATGGCTTTCGAACGATTCTCTAATGAGCTCTGTTTCATACTGATTTGTTTTACAGCCTAAGGTGTATATTGCTACGTGCATTATGACATAATTTTGTTGGCAAACTCTTCCAGGTTATCAGCTATTTGTTCTAACACATAGATACCTTTAATGTAATCCATTCGGGTAGGGCCAATCAAAGCAAGTATACCCTCCATTTCTTTTATTGTGTATTTTACTGTAATAAGACTGCAATCCCATAATTGGGGTAACTTGTTTTCCTTCCCGATGAGGTAACCAAGATTATCTTTTAATGGAACATCCTCGATAATATCTTCTATTAATCTTTTTTCTTCAAGCATTTTTAGAAGAAGCTCTACCTTTTTTTCTGCTAGTGTAATTCTTGCGGAAAGAAGGTTGGCAATGCCTTTTATGTAAATTTCTCTTGTTGTATTTTTTCTTATTTCTTTTTCCAAGAATTGGTAGAAAGCTTTTATAATTACGTTTTCTTGTCTGAATTCTTCTGAAAAGAATTTTGTTTTCCTTAACAAACGTGATGCTTGTTTAATGGATAAGTTAGAAAGCTTGCCATTGATAAAATGTTCTATTAAGATCAATTCGTTCGTGGATGTTTTTGTTTTGACAATAGGAGCTGCTTCTGAAGTATAGGTATCAGTGACAAGCACGGTGTATACATTTTGGTTATTTATTGCAAAAAAATGTATATATTTAATGTGTTCATCTTCTGTTTCAGGGGATAGCACGAGGGCAATTTCTTTTGTGCTTTGAGACATAAATTTCGATACTTTTTCTAATACGGAATTAAGATCCTTTGTTTTTCCAGTGGCGGAAATTTCTATTTTTTTTATGGTTTTCTCTTTTTTTTCTTTTAAAAAAGTTTCAATAAAAAAGCGATATCCTTTGCTTGTTGGAATTCTGCCTGCAGAAATATGAGGCTGATATATATATCCCAACTTCTCAAGCTCCGTCATTTCGTTTCTTATAGTGGCAGAAGAAATAGGGGCACGAAACTTTTCAGCTATTCTTGTTGATCCTACTGGCTGCCCCGTTTTAATGTATTCCGTTACTAAGTTTTTTAATATTTCTTCTCTTCTATTTTTTAATTTCATCATTTAAATTATATCAAAAAGAAGCTTCTTATAAAAGAAGCTTCTTTATAGTGGTTTAATCCAGTACTTTTTGACGGGGATATATAAAAATTAATAAATGGGTAACGAATTTTTGATTTCCCAATCGGTTACATATATTCGATACTTACCCCACTCTTTTTCTTTGGCTTCTATATATTTCTTAGCTATATGATCGCCAAGAGCAGATAGTATTACCTTATCTTTCTTTAATTCCTGGATTGCTTCTCTTAAGGTAGATGGCAGGATATCAATGCCCATAGCGGATTTTTCTTTAGTTGAGAGTTCGTATATGTTGATGTTATTTGCAGGCTTTGGGGGTGTTATTTTGTTTTTTATACCGTCTAATCCTGCTTTTAAAATTACTGCAAGGGCAAGATATGGATTTGTTGTGGGATCAGGACTTCTATATTCGATTCTTTTTTCTTCAAATTCACCCAAAGGTACTCTAATTAAAGCACTTCTGTTTTTTTCAGCCCAGCACATATACACAGGGGCTTCGTATCCCGGGACAAGTCTCTTATAAGAATTTACAATCGGATTTGTTATTGCAGTGATTGCTTTTGCATGTTTTAAAAGCCCTCCTACGAAATATAATGCTGTGTTGGAAAGGCCGAATTGTTTACCCGGGTCATAAAAAATATTTTTACCGTTCTTTGTGAAGAGAGAAATATGAGTATGCATTCCCGACCCGTTTATTCCAAAGATAGGTTTTGGTAAAAATGTTGCGTATAATCCCTTTTGCAAAGCAATGGTTTTCGCGACGATTTTAAATGTGATTGCTCTATCTGCTGTTGTCAATGCATTGGCATATTTAAAATCTATTTCATGTTGTGAAGGAGCTACTTCATGATGTGAAGCTTCTATTTCAAACCCCATTTTTTCAAGGGTAATTGCTATTTCTATACGGGTTTTTTCGCCTATATCTTCCGGAAGCATTTCAAAGTAGCTTCCGTCACTTACCAGTTTTGTTGAGGGGTTTTTATCTTCGGTGAGCTTGAATAAGAAAAATTCTTCTTCAGTACCATTATTCATATAAAAGCCCAATTTTTTTGCTTCCCCCATTACTTTTTTTAACATATAGCGTGGAGAACCACTGAATGGTTTCCCGTTATGTCCGTATACATTGCAGATTAAGCGTGCTATTTTTATTGGCTGGTCTAACGTCCATGGCAATATAGTGAATGTATCGAGGTCAGGATGCAGCATCATATCGGATTCTTCTATTCTTACAAATCCCTCAATTGACGATCCATCAAAAGCAATTCCGGTGTCTATTACTTTTTCAAGTTTTTTTGAGCTGATTTCTATAAGTTTTGGAAATCCTAAAATATCTACAAACTGAAGCCATATTGCATTAATCTGTTTATTATAAATTTCTTTAAGAATTTTTTCCTTTGTCATTTCCTCCTCCTTTAAATCGCGTTTTTAGAATTTTATTTGTAAACTAAAAAAAATCAAGTTCTGTGAATAAAATTTGAAATAATTTTTAAGAATTTAATTTTGATAAATTACGATGAGTACAATAATTTTTGAAAAATAAACAAAAAAACAGGAAGAATGTTAAGCAATTATGCAAACTCCCTGTTTTTTGTTCTTTTACCTCTTTTTTGCTACTGAGTCTTTTAGCTTTTTCCCTGGCTTAAAGAAAGGTACTGTTTTTGCAGCAATTTTGATTTTCTTTCTTGTCCTTGGGTTTACACCATTTCTTGCTGATCTCTTTCTTGCTCCAAATGTGCCGAATCCGATCAATGCAACTTTGTCTCCCTTTTTGAGAGTAGTTGTTACAACCTCTGTAAAGGAATCGAGCATCATTGTTGCAGATTTTTTCTTAAGACCAGTTTTCTTTGCAATTGCGTTAATAAGTCCTGGCTTGTTCATAAATTCCCCTCCTTCCTTAAGGATTTGCCTTTTTAAGGCATCTTACCCTGATTTTAACTAGTTTTTTTTGCTTGTCAAGAGGGAAAATCCCTTTTTTACTACATTTTTTAGCTTTTTTTTCTAAAAAAGTGCCATTACAGGCTATTTTTTGGTTTTTTATTATCGCCAATCCTTAATTTTTAATGTGCCTTCCCCGAAGAGTTTTTCAATCTTCCTTTGGAATTGTTTCGAATTTTTTGTGAAATATTTTGATGAAAGTGCAATTTTTATGTCTTTTTCATCCTTTAAGAGGTGTATAATGACTGGATTTCCTCCTTTATGTAGTTTTATTTCTTTTTTTAACTCCTCGAGTTTTTTTGTTAATTCAGCTCCCACTTTTATATAGAGATGTAATGATTTATATTCATCTTTTTTCTTGATGTCTTTTTCTGTAAAGAAGTTTACCACTTTTTCTGCAAATAGTATTATATTGTCTTCTTCTTTTCTAATTGTGCCTTCTATTACAATTACTCCTTCTTTATCTATATAGGGCGTAAAATTCTCATAGTGATGGGGAAAGACAAGTGTTTCTATTTTTATGTTGGCATCTTCCATTTTGAATTTATATATATGATTGCCATTTCTTGTTTTACTTTTTTTGACTTTGTCTTTAATGCCTGCAACAATTACCTTGCTTTCAGTTTCCTTGTTTAAAATGGAAGATACAGTGGGAATTTCCCGTTCTTCTAAAAGAGGCAAATATGTGTTTATTGGATTGCCAGAGACATAAAAACCAAATGCTTCTTTTTCATAGTTTAAGGTATCCATTTGCGATGAACGTTTGCTTGTGATTATAGGTGTGATTCCTCCAAAAAGAGAAATGGTTTCTTCTTTTGCGTTTCCTCCATATTCGTCTAAAAGTTCTTTTCTATCTCTGCCAAAGGAATCGAAACACCCAGCTTTTATAAGATTTTCTATAACTTTTTTGTTTATCTTAAGTGGGTTACCTCTTTTCAGGAAACCGTTAAGCGATTTGAATTCTCCTGACAGTTTTCTTTCTTCAATTATTTTTTCAAGAATTTTTTCACCTATACCTTTAATAGCAAACATACCAAATCTGATGGAATCACCTTCTATGTTGTAATAGACATCCGATTTATTTATATTAGGAGGAAGTATGTCTATTCCTTTATTTTTTATCTCATATATTGTTTCGCTTTCTTTGTCTTCATTGCCTATGTAAGCATTTAAGAGGGCAGTAAAATATTCTTTTGGATAATGTGCTTTAAGGTATGCATTTTGATATGCGATTGTTGCATAGGACACTGCGTGGGATTTATTGAATCCATATCCTGCAAAGAATTCTATTAAATCAAATACTTTTGTTGCAACAGTCCTGTCTACTCCTTGCTTTACAGCTTTTTCTATAAATATGCTTCTCTGTTTTTTTAATATTTCTGGCTTCTTTTTTCCTATTGCTTTTCTTAAGATATCTGCTTCAGACATTGTGTATCCAGCAAGTACATTTGCAATCTGCATTATCTGTTCTTGATATACAATGATCCCGTAGGTTGGTTTTAAAATTTGCTCTAATGTTGGATGAGGATAGGTTATCTTCTTTTTGCCATTTTTTCTTTCAACATATTCTTTTATTCCGCCAGCTCTTATTGTCCCCGGTCTATACAGGGCTACTACTGCCGTAAGATCATCTATGCTTTCTGGTTGTACGCCTTTTAATACTTTTCTCATGCCGCTGCTTTCTAATTGGAATACCCCGATAGAATCACCTTTTTTTAGCATATTAAATGTTTTTTTATCATTCATTGGAATTTCATTTAAGTTGATATCTATGCCGTTTTTTTGGAGCATTTCTATTGTGTCTTGCATTATGGTAAGGTTTCGTAGACCAAGAAAATCCATTTTTAATAAACCGATATGCTCTATAATATCCTTATCAAATTGGGCAATTATGGCATTATTTTTATCCAATTGTAGTGGTATGTATTCTATTAAGGGTTTGTCTCCAATAACAATGCCGGCAGCGTGGGTAGAAAAATTTCTAACATTGCTTTCAAGGGTTAGAGCTATTTGAAAGAGTTCCTTGTATTTTTCACTGTTTGATTTTTCTTGAAGTTCAGATACTGTTTCGATAGCATTTTCTAGAGAAGCGCCAAATGGGATGCGTTTTGCAATTTTGTCTATTTCTCCATACGGGAAGTTTAGTGCCCTTCCGACATCCCTTATAACTGCTCTTGCTTCCATTCTACCAAATGTTGCTACTTGAGCTACATGATCTTTGCCGTATTTATTTTTTACGTATTCTATTACTTCATCCCTTTTTTTATCTCCGAAATCTATATCAATATCAGGCATTGACACTCTTTCCGGGTTTAAAAAGCGTTCAAATAAAAGATCATATTTTAATGGATCTATTTCTGTGATGTTAAGGGCGTATGATACTATACTTCCTGCGGCAGAACCTCTTCCAGGGCCTACTGGGATGTTGCGTTTTTTTGCCCAGCTTATAAAATCTTGTACAATGAGAAAATAATCTGTAAAACCCATTTTATTAATGACGCCAAGTTCGTACTCTGCGCGCTTTTGTACATCAGGAAGTTGTTCAATTGGGTACATTTTTTTCAGGCCTCCCATTGTAAGCTTTTTTAGGAAGTCTATATTTTTTTGTTTATTCCACTCTTCGCCATTGTGAGTAAACCGAGGTAGGTGGTAGGTGTTGAAGTCAAAATTTACATTGCACATCTCTTTTATTTTCTCGGTGTTGTCAATTGCTTCAGGGAATTCTTTAAAGATTTTTCTCATCTCATCTTCAGATTTTATGTAGAATTCTTCTGTTTGAAAACGCATTCTATCCGGGTCTTCTACTTTAGCAAGCGTTTGCACACAGAGCACTATATCATGTGCTTTTGCATCTTCCCTTCTCAGGTAATGTGCATCATTTGTTGCTACGAGCGGTATGTTTTCTTCTTTTGAGAGCTCTGTTAAAATTTGAATTGCTTCTTTCTCTTCGGGTAAGTTGTGATTCTGTATTTCGAGGAAGAAATTTTCTTTTTCAAATATATCTATGTATTTATACAGCGCCTTACGTGCGGCTTCTTTCCCTTCCTTAAGTTCTGATGATGGTATTTCTCCTTGCAAACAAGCACTTAGACCAATAATGCCTTCGTGGTACTTTTTTAATATTTCGTAGTCT
>DAOWNX010000055.1 GCA_030642335.1 Caldisericota bacterium | reverse complement strand
GGTTGATCACCTGTGGGCTTAAAGTCTGAAACGAGCTTAAATTTGTTTTCCATATTTTAGTTTTAATTTTACAGGAATACCTGTATAAAATTTTGCAGTTTCACATAGCTTTTTGATGTATTGTACCTCTTTTTCGTTGATTTTGAGTTCTTTCGCTATTTCTTTCTCGTGCAATTTATCTTCAAGGCATAAAAGGATTTGATCAACTTTTTCATACGGCAAACCTATCGCTAATTCATCTGTAATGCCTGGTATAATATCTGGCGATGGTGGTTTGTTTAAAATTTGTTCTGGTACACCCATATATTTTGCTAATTCTATGACTTCGGTTTTATACAGGTCTGCAAGTGGCATTATGTCTCCAGCTTCGCCGTATCTTATGCAATGGCCAATGCTTAATTCTGTTTTATTGGCTGTGTCTATTACTATTTTGTTTTCTAAATTAGCATACATATACAGGACAACGGTTATAAGGCGGGCTTTTGTCTCATAATATGCAATATCTTTTCTGTATTGCTTATTACCTTTTCCTGAAATATGATTTATATACGCTTGTTTATTTTTGTTAATTTTATTAAAACGTTTTTTAATATAACTTAATTTTATGTTTTCAGGAGCAAAAAAGCCCCCAATAGGCTCAAGGGAATAAATACCCAGGCCAATTAATGGAACGGTAATATTCTTTTTTTTAAGTGGCACGCCTATAAAATCAGCAATGATTTGTGCGCTGATTTTATTTTCTTTAAGGGTATCTCTTTCAGATATATGTACAAGAGTAAGTTTATCTTTTCCTATTGCTTCTTTTGCGATTGCTGCAACAACTGCACTGTCAATGCCTCCGCTTATTCCAATTACTGTGCCTCCTTTTTCAAGATTGCCAGTGTATTGAGCAATAAAATCAATAATTTGCTGAACTACCTCTTTTTTAATTGATTTAAGTTTTTTCATTTCAATTTCTATTATATGTTATTTTTCGGTAATAGAAAGGGATGGCACTGCTTGCTTTATCTGTAGATTGTCTATCTGAAATATGTTATAGATAAAAAAACAGGGGAAGATACCTCGGGCATGGCGGAGGGGAGAGGATTCGAACCTCCGAAGCTCATCACTTGCCGCATTTCAAGTGCGGTACCATCAACCGCTCGGCCACCCCTCCATTTTTAGATTAAATTTCCGGAGTTATTCTATCAGTTCCTGTGTATTTTTGCAACACTTTTGGTATAAGTACGGTGCCGTCTTTTTGTTGATAGTTTTCCAAAATGGCTGCCATTGTCCTGCCGACGGCAAGTCCTGAGCCATTTAGAGTATGTACATATTTTAACTTGCCATTCTTTGTGCGGAAGCGAATATTTGTACGTCTTGCCTGGAAGCTTTCAAAGTTACTACAGGAAGAGATTTCTATATATTTGTCTTGTGATGGGAAGTAGGCTTCTGGATCAAACTTCATTGCCGCTGCAAATCCAAGGTCTCCTGTACACATTTTCTTTAGTTGATGGGGTATATTTAAAAGTCTTAAGACATCTTCTGCATTATTAATGAGTTCCTCAAGGTAACTGTAAGATTCTTCTGGTTTAACAAACATAACCATTTCCACTTTATTGAATTGATGTACTCTTATAATACCTCTTGTATCTTTTCCGGCAGCACCTGCTTCTCTTCTGAACGATGCTGCATATGCCACGTATTTAATGGGGAGGTCTTCTTCGTTTAGTATTTCATCTCTATGAAGGTTTGTAAGAGGTACTTCCGCTGTAGGGTTAAGGAATAAATCGTCTTTTTCACAATGGTACAGATCATCTTCGAACTTGGGCAATTGCCCTGTACCTGTCATTGAGGTGCGGCTTACAAGAAATGGAGGAAAGATCTCTTTGTATCCATGTTTTTCAACATGTAGGTCAATCATCCACGAGATAAGAGCTCTTTCAAGCTTTGCTCCCATACCTTTTAGTGCATAGAATCTTGCACCTGAAATTTTTACTCCTCTTTGAAAATCAATGATACCTAAATTTTTAGCAGTTTCCCAGTGTGGTTTTGGCTCAAAGTCAAAATCTCTTATTTCTCCCCATCTTTTGATTACTGTGTTCTCTGTTTCATCTTTTCCATACGGGACAGATTGATGAGGAATATTTGGGATACGGAGTGATAGATCTGTAAACTGTTTGTTTAGGTCATTAAGAATTTTGTCTCTTTCTTTAATATCACTTCCTATTTCTCTTACTTTCTCTTTAATTTCTTCTACGTTTTCTTTTGCTGTAATCTTTTTTCTTATTTCTTCTGAGAGTACTTTTCTGTTATGCCTCAGTGCATCAACTTCTTTTACTAATTCTTTTCTTTTATTATCTACTTCTAAAAACTTATTTATTATTGATACATCTGTTCCTTTTTTTGCAATGTTTTCTTTAACAAAATCTGTTTTTGTTCTTATAACATCTGGATCTAACATATATCACCTCTCATCAGGGTTTTTTCTCTTCTATAATAATATCTTTTTCTTTCGATGCAATAGTAGTTCCTTCTTTATCTTTTAATACTGCATGTATCGTGACTTTTCCTTTAATATTTGCGATAGAATTAAATGTATAGGTATTTCCTTCTACTGGCGGGTTAAGGGTAGCAAGTGGAAAATCATACATAAAGAATGTTACCTTTAGGCCCGTAAGGTCTTCTACATTACTAACGGTTGCTTTCATTTCTATAAGGTCACCTATTTCATATGCATCTTTGTCAGTCGTAAAATCAAATTGTAGATCTTGCCATTCAGGCGGTTCAGTTTCTTCAAACTTTCTTGGATCCATTTCTGTAGGTTCCATACCCTTTATATACGTACGTTCTTCTATTAATTCTTCCGGACAGTTTGGAGGTACAAGTAATCCTGAGTCCTTACATACAATTACTGTTGTAAAACCCCTGGCACGTATATCCTGCGGAGGAACTGCATTTTCCAAAAAGCTGTAATATAATGTGTTTTTGTTCGCGGTATCCAAATTTGCAGTGTACCCTGTATCTTTATAGACTAATCTTGTGGTAACCCCTGAATCGGGTTTTACAAAATCATCTTTTGAAAATTCATTCATTGCTGTTAGCATAAATTCGCGCCATATCATTGCTGGGAATCGGTTTCCTGCATTAAGTACGTTTGGGAAAGTTATTTCCTGAGAGTCCGGACCGACCACTACGCTAACCGAAATGTTAGGTGTGTATCCGTCAAACCATGCATCGGTCCATTTATCGGTACTTCCTGTTTTCGCCGCTGACGGCAGTCCCTTAATCTTTGCATTAACCTCTGTAGACATCACGTAGATAAAGATTTTATTCATAAGATATGCTGTTTCTTGAGATACCACTCTATACGAAATATCTTTATGTTCGTACAATATTTGTCCACCTGGAGAAACAATTCTTTCGATAATGTAAGGCGTGTGATAAATGCCGGAATCACCAAGAGTTGCATAGGCGGCAGCCATTTCCAACTGTTTTATTTCAAAGCTTCCAATTGCAGCAGATGGGTATGGTTTTAATGGAGTAGTAATTCCATATTTTCGTGCAAAATATACCACTCTGTTTAGCCCAACTCTCATGGATGTTTTTGTTGCACATATGTTTGATGATTGTGCCAATGCTTTACTTACAGTCATATCACCGAAGTATTTATCTTCTCCTAGCCATTCGTGTGGTTCCAAATCGTCCACTTTGTACGGAGCCGAAAGAAGTATCGAGGAAGGTGTGATAGATCCGCACGAAATTGCAGCAGTATAGTCAAAAATTTTAAATGATGAACCTGGTTGTTTTAATGCAATTGACCTGTTAAATTTAGTGTTGTCATAATCTCTTCCTCCGATCATTGCAAGTATTGCTCCGGTTTTTGTGTCTAAGGCAGTAAGAGCAGCTTGTGGTTGAATAGCATCTTTTGAATTTCTTTTGTCTTTTGGAAAAATGCCATCATCTTCTGCTTTTGTAAGAACTTTATTAATTGCCTCACTTCCGGCAAGCTGTAATTCCGGGTGAATTGTTGTGTATATTTTTAACCCGCCTGAGTAAAGCATTGTTTCTCCAAATTTTTTTGCCACTTCTTCTTTTACATAATCGATAACATATCCCATATTATCATTTACTTTCTTTTCTTCTACGAAATGTAATTCAAGTTCTTCTGCTTCTTTTAATTCTTCTTCTGTGATATAACTGTTTTTTAACATTTTTTGAAGTACAATCTTTTGTGCTTCTTTTGCCGCTTCCAGGTTAATGAAGGGATTAATTCCAGAAGGTGCTTTTAGTATCCCTGCAAGCATTGCGGATTCTGCTAAGTTTACTTCGATTGCATGTTTACCGAAATATGTTTCAGCTGCTGATTCAATTCCATTTGCTCCTGCACCGAAATAAACTTCATTTAGGTACATTTCCAGTATTTGGTCCTTTGTAAATTTCTTTTCAAGCTCAATTGCAAGAAGAGCTTCTTTAATCTTTCTCTCCGGTGTTTGTTCCATAGTGAGAAACAAACTTCTTGCAAGCTGCTGTGTGATCGTGCTTCCTCCTTCGACTATACTTTTGTATTTAAGGTTTGTATAGAATGCTCTTGCAATGCCTTTGTAATCTAATGCACCATGCTGATAGAATCTTTCGTCTTCTTCAGCGATAACAGCTTTTTTTGCAATATCAGAAATTTTGCTCAGTGGTGTGTAAATTCGGTTTTCAAAAGCATAAACATTTGTTATAAGTTCTCCTTCGTAGTCAAAAATTTGAGATGACTGCTCTGGGTTGTACGATAATCTTGATATATTAGGCAGATCCTTTGCGCACCTATTTATGTATGTAGTAGCAAAAATGCCTCCGGCAAGTATTATCACCACAATAAGTAAAAGAATGATTTTGAACGTAGTTCGAATGATAGATTTTTTCTTTTTTTTGCTCATATGTGCTCCTTATCCTATCCTGCCGAGGAACCTCCTCCTCCACCGCCGCCAAAACCACCACCTCCGGAGAAACTGCCACCTCCACCGGAAGAAGATTTTGAGGAGGTAAATACTGTCGCAGAACTATTTAATAATGAATTAAGACCATGTGATATCGAGTCAAGGGAAAACCCCTTCATACTATTTGTAATATTGTTGCTTGTGCCACCAAACCCTTTTGCGGAAGAGAATCCTCCTGTATTTGAATAGCCATATCCAGTTCTATAATAGGGAATATACCAGACTGGTGCAGGGGTATTTGCTCTTGAAAATTCTTTTATCCAATGTTTATCTATGCCAAACACAACCGCAAATGGGAGGTATTGTGAGAAAAGATTCTGTGCTTCTTCTGCTTTTTTATATTTGACAAGGCCTTCAAGATAATTTTTAAAGGCAAGCCATTTCATTCGCTCTTTTGCTCCCTTCATCGATTTTCTTGGCATGGCAGGTGCGAAGAATAACACAATAATACCTCCAGGAATGAGAGGCCATGCAAGGAATCTTATGCCAAGCGAAGCCCCGATCGCTGCGAGAACGATCAATCCAAGTATTATCATAAATATGGCTATACCAATGTATTTTCCTTTTACTTTTGCAGGGCTACCGCCTTCATAAAATTTATTTGATACAAGTTCCCGGTTGATTTTGCTATATATTTTAGGAAGATATTTTGAAAATCCATATTTCAAATCAGATAAGTGGATGGAGTTTAGCCCTTCAAATATATTTCTCATCAACATTTGTTCATAGGCATTAAGAGTGGAGGTATCTTTATCTGTACGTCTGTAGATATAATCATTTCTACCAAAAACCTTATTTACTTCTTCAATTTTTATGTACTCCCTATCTGCAAGGTCTAATAGAGTTGCAATTATTTCTTTTAGCGTCGCTCCTTGTTTTAGTAATGCGCCTACAACGGCAGGTGGAAGATCTGATGGAGGATCCTTTATGTATTCTGCGTATTTAGGTAAAATGATATCTTTTCCTTTTTTGTACCATGTGAGGAATATCCATGCTACAATGATGATAAAAAGTAAAAAACCGAGTAAAGTTTTTAAACCTGCTATTTTTGCTTCTCTTGTAGCAGCTTCTGCTTGTTGTTGTGCTTTATCTCTCGCACTTCCCGGGTAGATAGTAATTCCCGGAGGTTCTTCCACCAGGCCTCTTGGAAATGCGATATAGAACTCTATAAATTCTCTGGGTGCAAGTTCTGAACCTATCAGTGTAATTTCATTTCCATTTACTATGGTTACGTTGCCGCTTCCTATTGGCAGTCCTGCTCCCCAGGCTTTTATTTCTTCTTTTTGTGCACCGTAAGGGATATGAACTGTAACAATTGCTTTATCAATCGATACTTCATTCTTGGATGGTATTGCGATGTAGTTGAACGATGCATCATCTTCATAGAATGCAACAGTGC
>DAOWNX010000006.1 GCA_030642335.1 Caldisericota bacterium | reverse complement strand
TTACTCTTCTCTTTTTTACTCTTTCGCGGCTTTCTTACTAACTGATTAAATGTAAACATTAAATAATCCTCCTACTAATTTTTATTTCACACGAAAAATAATTATAGCAAAACAACTTTTCTTGTCAAGCAAAACCATTTAAGAGATGAGATATGACTCATTCCTCAAATCTAAAATTTGTACCCGCAGGGATCTTCTTCCCAACAATAATAGATTCTTTCATCCCTCTAAGTAGATCAACTTTTCCTTTAATTGCAGCTTCTGCAAGAACTCTTGGAGTTTCCTGAAATGATGCAGCAGAAAGAAAACTATCAGAAGAGAGTGCAGCCTTTGTTATTCCCTGGATTAAAAATTTGAAACATGCAATATTTCCACCACGCGATTTAGCAATCCGGTTGGCAGTAAGTACAGAATCAATAGTAACTATTTCACCTTCATAATAATTAGTATCTCCTGCGCTAATTATTTTGATTCTATTAAACATTTGCTTTACCACAAGCTCTATATGTTTAACATTAATATCCACACCCTGTGATTTGTATACTTTTTCAATTTCTTGAATTAAATAACGTGCTGCTGGAACTATTCCCTTAATTTCAAGAATTTCGCGAGGATCAAATGGTCCCTTACTTAACACATCGCCAACTTTCACAATATCCCCTGTGTTTATATTAAGCTTTTTATCACCTGCAGTAACAAGTTTTGCTTTTTCATTTTTCTCGTTTGTGATTGTAATTGTCTTCTTTGCCTTATCCTCTTTAATTTCCACAAGTCCTGTAAGCGGAACAATAAGAGCTTTACCTCTTGGACTACGAGCACTAAATAGTTCTTCAATCCTTGGCAATCCAGTTGTAATATCTGCAACAGCCGCCCCACCAGCATGAAATGTCCTCAAAGTAAGCTGAGTCCCTGGTTCCCCAATAGATTCAGCAGCAACAACACCAACTGCTTCTCCGATATTTACCATTTTTCGAGAAGAAAGGTCTAATCCATAACACTTTTCGCATACACCATGATCAGAATGACAGGTAATAGGAGAACGAACTTTTACCCTGGTAATTCCAAATTTTTCTATCTCTTCTATTTTCTGTTTATCAATGAGTTCATTTCTTTTCACAACAACACGAGGTTTACTAGCAAATATTTTTACCTTTTTTATTTTATGCTTCTTCATTTTATTCAACATCGTTTTATTAATTATATCTCCTACTTGCACAAAAATTTCTCCGGTGACTTTATCGATAATATTTTCGGAAACAACAGCATTTACTGCATCATCACTATTCACAGAAATTTCCTTTATTTTCTGCGGTACTATAACGTCCTCTGCAGCATATCTACCCCAAATTTGTTCCTCTAAAGATACGACAACGGAGTCTCCTTCCAAAATTGGGGTCACTGCCACTCCATTTATATAGTTCTCCACTAAAATCTTTTGTATGTTAAACTTGTCGAGCAATTCAGCCTGGTCATGATTTAGCATATCACCTTTGTGAATAAAAATGTCGTGTGTATAAGGATTTTTTACATCCTCAGCAGCTATTTTCCCAGCAGCTCTTTCAAAAAGAGATTCTACTATTTCATCTCCTATACGTATAGGCTCTATCACCTGCAGAGCACAATCTTTTTCCTTAACAATTAATTCGTGAGTTACATCGACGAGTCTTCTGGTAAGATAGCCTGAGTTAGCAGTTTTAAGCGCAGTATCTGCTTGCCCTTTTCTCGCTCCATGCGTAGAAAGGAAATACTCAAGAACAGTAAGTCCTTCACGAAGATTCGACTTAATTGGAAATTCGATGATTCTACCAGTAGGACCAGCCATAAGGCCCCTGATTCCTGCCATCTGAGTAATCTGATCTTTATTTCCTCTTGCACCGGAATTTGCCATCATGTATAAACTATCAAACGGAGCAAAATAAGAAAATACAGCAGCTTTAACATTTTCAGCAACCTCTAACCATACATCAATAATTTTCCTATATCGTTCGCTTTCTGAGAGCAAGCCTTGATTATACTCATTATTGATTTTATTTGTGCGAATTGTTCCATTCTCAATAAGCTCTTTTCTTTTGAGTGGTATTTTTACATCGTCCATTCCGATACTTATTCCAGCGTATGATGAATATTTAAAACCAAGATCTTTCAAATTATCAAGAAAAATGCCTGTTTTTACAAGTCCGAATTCAGAATAAAAATCAGATATAATTTTATCCAACTGTTGTTTTCCCACGGTCTCATTGATAAATTTAAACCGTTTTGTTTTTTCATCATCACTGAAAATATTTTCCATAATCTTATCATTAAATAATACTCTACCAACTGTTGTTTCTATCTTTTCTCCATTAATAAAGTATTTAATTGCGTCATGCAAACCTAATTTTTTTCTTTCATACAAAAGCTCTACTTCTGCAGGATTATCTAATAAATGAGAGTACCCTTTTTTACTTTTGCTTCCAAATGTCAGATAATACAAACCTAAAACCATATCCTGAACAGGTCCGTTGATGGGAGAGCTATTCGCAGGAGAAAGAATATTGTGAGAAGAAAGTAAAAGTAAACGCGCCTCGGTTTGTGCTTCAAATGAGATAGGTAAATGAATTGCCATCTGATCTCCATCAAAATCTGCATTAAAAGGAGTACATACAAGTGGAGAAAGCTGTATTGCTTTACCTTCCGTAAGAATTGGCTTAAATGCCTGGATGCTTAATCGGTGTAATGTAGGAGCTCTATTAAGGAGTACTACATAATTTTTTGATATGTCCTCTAATGCTTTCCATACTTCAGGCGTAGGGTTTTCAAGAAGTTCCTTAGCCCTCCTCTTAT
This sequence comes from Caldisericota bacterium, assembly GCA_030642335.1. Classification (GTDB taxonomy): domain Bacteria; phylum Caldisericota; class Caldisericia; order Caldisericales; family Caldisericaceae; genus UBA646. Next base: position 14,149 of record DAOWNX010000006.1, on the reverse strand, counting down.
TGTACCCTAATTTAGAAAGTTCATATATAATAAATGGCTTGAACAGTTCAAGTGCCATTTCCTTTGGAACACCACATTGATCAAGATTGAGATCTGGCCCGATAACAATAACAGCCCTACCAGAATAATCTACGCGCTTTCCTAAAAGATTTTCTCTGAACCGTCCTTCTTTTCCTTTCAAAATATCAGTCAAGGAACGAAGTGGTCTTTTCGAAGAATTTAATACAGGATAAGTTCTCCTCCCATTGTCAAACAAAGCATCCACGGATTCCTGTAACATTCTTCTTTCATTTTGCAGCATAATATCTGGAGCATTTACCTCTATAAGCCTTTTTAATCTGTTGTTTCTATTTATAACTCTTCTATAAAGCTCATTCAAATCATCTGATGCGTATTTTCCACCCTCAAGGGGTACAAGTGGTCTAAGATCTGGGGGAATAACAGGAACGACATCGAGTACAATATCTTCCGGCCTTCTATTGTTTTGAATGAGGCCTTCTACAACACCTAAGAGTCTTACAGCATAGATTTTTTCCTGTTTAGTTCCATTTTTAATTTTTCCCATTGCGCTTTCACGCATCTTCTCCAAATCAACCACTTTTAATAAATCCTTAATAGCCTCGCCGCCTTTTTTGGCAACGAAATCATAGCCCTCTTCTTTATATATTCTGTATTCCTCATCTGTAAGCAGCTGTTTCATTCTGAGTTTTGTTTGCTTTGGATCTATTACAATATAGGAAACAAAATATACAACCTTCTCAATGGCCTTTGCTTGTAAGCCTAAGAGGAGCCCAACATAATTAATATTATTTTTAAAATACCAAATATGTACTACAGGCGAGGCAAGTTTAATGATTCCGAATCTTTCTCTTCTTACACTTGAAGGAAGTACTTCGACACCACACCTGGGACAAGTTAACCCTTTATATTGAATTCCTTTTAATTTACCACAATGGCACTGATAATTTCGTACAGGACCAAATATTTTTTCGCAAAACAAACCATCAGGCTCTGGAGAATATGTCCTGTAACTATATGTCTCAGCCCTTTTAACTTCACCATGAGACCATTTCTCTACATCTTCCTGGGAGGCAAGTAACACTTTAAGTGCTTCTATCTCATTATGTCTCAAATTGCACCTCCTTTTTATTCCTTCTCTTCTATTTTAGAGTTATGAATTACCTTTTCAATCACTTTAGGAGGAGCAGGTTCATAGCAAGAATGTTGTTGTGTAAACGCGCCAGTTCCTTGTGTAATAGAATTAAGATCATTCGAATAACTTAAAATCTCAGCAAGCGGAACTAACGCTTCTATTATCTGTTTCCCATTATTCGATTTCATACCCAGAACTTTACCACGTTTACTATTTATATCTCCTATTACTTCTCCCATATATTGCTCATCAACAATAATTTCTATCTTCTCGATTGGTTCAAGAATAATTGGATTACACTGCTCTAATGCCTTTTTCAGAGCCATTGAGCCTGCAACTTTAAATGCCATTTCAGAAGAATCCACAGGATGGTATGAGCCATCAACAACTGTCACCTTAATATTCACAACAGGATAACCGGCAAGCATCCCATGCTTCATTGCTTCTTTTACACCTTTTTCCACTGCGGGAACATACTGTTTGGGAATAGCTCCACCAAAAATTTTATTAAGAAATTCAAATTCTTTTCCTTTCGGAAGAGGTTCAACTTCTAGCCAACAATGTCCATATTGTCCATGTCCACCAGTCTGCTTCTTGTATTTCCCTTCTACTTTTATTTTTCCTGTTATTGTTTCTCTATATGGCACCTTCGGAATAGTAAGCTCTATATCTACATTATACCGCTTTCTTAACTTCCCCATAATAATAGAGAGATGCGTCTCTCCAACTCCAGATATAATCTGTTCATTAGTTTCGATATTCTTCGTAACAACTATAGTAGGGTCTTCATCCATAATTTTAGATAAACCTATACTCATTCTATCTTCATCTGCCTTGCTTTTTGGCCGCATTGCCCGCGATAGCATCGGGGTTGGAAAAACAATTTTAGAAAATATAATAGGCGTATTTTTATCGGATAGTGTATCATTTGTCTGTGTTGCTGAAAGTTTAGTTATAATGCCCATATCACCTGCAACAATTTTATCAGCAGGAATTTGTTCAGAACCCCTCACAAAGAGTAGCTGCAATATCTTCTCTGAAGCACCTTTCGAACTATTATATGCCGTACTGTTTGAGTTTAACAAGCCTGAATATACTTTTATAAAAGAAAGCTTTCCAACATAAGGATCACTCACTGTTTTAAAAACAAAAGCTGAAAGATTATCATCTGCAGAAATTTTTCTTTCCTCTTCTTCATTAGTCTTAGGGTCCATTCCTTTGACAACACCAAAAAAATCCGGTGAAACCATATAATCAGTAATAAAATCCATAAGTTCATCAATCCCAAGAAGTGTAAGCGCAGAACCTACAAGAATAGGAAAAAATTCGCCTCTACTTAGCGATCTCTTTAAACCTTGTTTAATTTCTGCCGGGGTAAGCCCTTCTCCACCAAGGTATTTTTCAAGTAATGCATCATCTCCTTCAGCTGCAATTTCAACTAACTCTTTTTTAAGCTCAGAAACGTTAGATATTACTCCATCTGGTGGTTCTTTATCAGAAAGCAAATTGTATACTCCTGTTACAGTTTTGCCATCCATTATTGGAACAATGATAGGGAAAACCTTCGAACCGAAAGTTTTCTTAATCTTGTCTACAATTTTACTAAATTCTACTCCCTCAACATCAATTTTATTGATAAAAAATGCACGTGGTTTGTTTATTTCCGTTAGATAATCCCAATATCTCTTCGTTTGAATTTCAACACCAGCTGTTGCGTTAATCACAATTAAACCATTGTCTCCTGCTCTTATTCCACTAAGTGCTTCCGCAATAAAATCTGGATAACCAGGTACATCAATGAAGTTAACTTTTACTTCGTTATGCTCAAAAGGAACTATAGACAAACCAATACTAATAGATTTCTCCTTTTCCTCTGGTTGATAATCAGATACAGTAGTTCCATCCTCCACCTTTCCCATCCTTGAAACAAGTTTTTTCTTAAATAGAATAGCTTCAGATAATGTCGTCTTCCCTGCATTACCATGGCCAACTACAACAACATTTCTAACGTTCTCAGTTTCATATAACTTCACTGCTTTCTTCCTCCTTTTTCTTAAATGTGAGTTCTACCTTTTCTTTTTTAGGAATAATCTTTTCTCTCTTTGGTCTTTCTCCCTTCTTTTCGGGTAATACCTTTAAATCAAGAACTAGACCACGCAACTCGCGTTGAAGTACATTAAATGACTCGGGAATACCATGCATAAGTACTGTATTACCTTTTGAAATTTCTTCGTAAGCATGCTTTCTTCCTTCAAGGTCATCAGATTTAATTGTAAGCATTTCATGTAAAAGTTCAGAAGCTCCATATGCCTCAAGCGCCCATACTTCCATCTCTCCTAATCTCTGCCCACCAAATTGTGCTTTTCCACCAACTGGTTGCTGTGTTATAAGTGTGTATTTTCCCACAGATCGTGCATGCATTTTATCTTCTGCAAGGTGGTTTAATTTTAGTAAATATGCATCGCCAAGTGTTACTTTATAATCAAAAGGTTTACCAGTGCGTCCATCATACATAGTAAACTGTCCTGATTCAGGTAATTTTGCTTCCTTCAGTAAACCTTTAATTTCTTGTTCACCAGCCCCATTAAATATAGGGGTAATAACTCTCACATTAAGATTTTTAGCGGCAATACCAATATTAGCTTCGAGAATCTGGCCCAAATTCATTCTAGACGGTACACTTAATGGGCTTAATATCACATCCACTGTAGTTCCATCGCCAAGGTACGGGAGGTCCTCTTCAGGCAAAATATTGCTGACGACACCTTTATTGCCATGGCGTCCAGAAACCTTATCACCTACAATAATTTTTCTTTTCCTTGAAACGTGTACTTTAATGAGCTCTTTGACGCCCCTAGCAAGCTCATATCCATCTTCTTGCGCAAATCTCCTAACACTTACTACTACTCCTCCTTCACCAGGCGGCACTTTAAAAGAGCTATTTTTGATATTGGCAGGTCTATTATCAAATAAAGTTCTAAAAAGTCTTGCCTCACTTGTCTCATCTTCTTCCGGAAACGGAGTAGTTTTTCCTACAAGGATATCACCTGGGCCAACTTTGGACCCAACTCTTACAATACCATTTTCATCCAAGAATCGCTTGGCTTCTCTTGAAACATCTGGTGGATCAGCAGTAAGCTCTTCATCTCCATGGTCAGTCTCGTGTACATCAATATTATACTCTTTCACATGAATAGAAGTTAAGCGATCTTCACTTACAAGCCTTCTACTTATAACAACGGCGTCCTGGTAGTTGTAACCATACCATGGAATGTATGCAACAAGAACATTTATGCCAAGAGCAAGTTCTGTATTTTTTGTAGCATAACTATCAGCAATAGGTTCTCCCTTTCGAATATGTTGTCCTTTCTTGACAATGGGATGTTCATTCCTGCAGGTATCCTGATTTGTTCTATAAAATTTCTTTAACTTATAAACTTTCCCTTTTTTTATTTTTATCTTAGTTATTCCTGCTTCAGCAAGTTTTTTCAGCGTATTAGCAGTTATTATTTCTTCTTTGTTTAATATATATTCCTTCTTTCTGCCTTTTTTAACAACATAATTTTTAGCTGCTATAAGATCCACGACATCCAAATTTAATCTGCCAAGAAAAAAGGTTTTTACGCTATCATTCGAATAAATGAGAAAATCTGTAATACCTTTTTCATAAAACTTCTTCAAAAGTTCTTCAGTGATTTCACTGCCAATATGTTTCGTCCTTTTTGTGTTTACAAACGTAGCAAAAATCCACTTCCTTAAGATATTTTTTCCTATGACTGTAAGATTAATAGAAAACACAGGTTTGTTAACAACCTGATCATCTTCTTTTACTTTTATCTTTTTTATTTTGCTGTTAAAAAGCCTGCTCAATTTTGTATCAGATATTTTTTGTCCTTCCTCTATAATAGGTTTATTTTTTTTGCTCATTATTGTTTCAGCAGCAAGCATACCAACAATCTGTTCATTTTTTTCAAGCTCAAAACATTTCTTTATAGGAAACTTCTGTAATTTATCTACCTCAATTATAGATATCCCTTCTATTCCTTTTGTAATAAGCTTTTCAATAATCGAAGGCGTAAGCCTATCACCCACATATTTATTAAGACTTTCAACCCTTGGTTTATAATCAAACAGAAGAATTTCTTTTTGCTTCACCATATTCAAAAGATTTATTTTCAATTCCCTTGCTTCTTTATATACCGAAACCTCTTCGGCTTTTGCATCATCAGGCACTATGTAAATGTGACTCCCTGTTACAAGAGAAACAATGCCATCTTCTTCGGCAAGTTGAAGATCTCCATTATCAAGAGGAACCCTCTTTTCTATACCTGTTGCAACCCGAGGAGGATCAGGGTCAATTAATGGTACCGCCTGTCTCTGCATATTACATCCCATAAGAACTCTAGTCGCGTCATCATGTTCAAGAAAAGGAATAAGGGACGCAGATACACCTATAACTTGCTGTGGGACGATATCCATTAGATCTACTTTGCTTCTAGCAACAGTTTGAGGAATGATTTCCCCAGATTCACTCTTTTCTCGAGCAATAACATTATCAGCACTAATCACGCCTTTCTTGTCGACTGGGGTATTTGCCTGCGCAATAATATATTTTTCCTCATCAGCGGGAGTAATTTCAATAATTTCATCTTTAACTCTACCCCTTTCTACTTTTCTGTAAGGAGCTGTAATAAAACCAAGATCATCAATCTTAGCATATGAAGCAAGTGAATTAATTAAACCTATATTTTGCCCTTCAGGTGTTTCAACGGGACAAATTCTACTGTAATGTGAGTGATGTACGTCCCTAACCTCGACACCTGCTCGTTTTCTGTGTAAACCACCTGGCCCTAAAGAGCTTAATCTTCTCTTATGGGCTATAGCAGAAAGAGGATTAGTCTCCTCCATAAATTGAGACAATTGATTAGTGCCAAAGAACTGCCTAAGCTGGCCAGATATTGTTTTTGCGTTAATAATTTCAGAAAGTTTTATTCTATCTTTCTGGGAAATAGTAATTCTATCTTTTACATTTCTCTGTACTCTGATTAATCCTCTTTCTATTTCTTCTCCTATAAGTTCGCCAACAGTTCTTACCCTTCTATTCATTAAATTATCTATGTCATCTTCTTTTTTAATTCCTTCTCTTATATCTATGAGATAATTAATTATATTTATAAAATCTTCCTTTGTAAGGTTCGAGCTATCTACATTTGTGCCAAATTTCATATTAATCTTGTAACGACCCACTGGGAGATAGCTGTTTCTCGTCGGATTAATTAAGAGTCCCTCTACAAGCGACTTAGCGCCGTCTAATGTAATTCTTTCTTTAGGATGCACAATTCTATAAATATCCATCATAGCTTGCTCTGGAGTATTGTTTCTATCTCTCTTGATTGTCTGCTCAATCCAATAGTCTACACCTTTAAGTTTAAGTGTAATTCGTTCTATATTGTTCTTAGAAAGGATTTCCAAAGCCTTTTCCGTAAATCGTGTACCCTTCTTAAGAAGTATTTTACCACTTTTTTCATTTTTTACATTTTCTACAAGCACTTTTCCGAAAGCTACTTGATAAGAAGATTCTGCTTTTGTTATAATATTAATTGACATTACTCTATTAAAGGTAGAGAGTATTTCCTCATTAGATGAAAAACCTATCACTTTAAGAACTGTTGAAAGCGGGATTTTACGCATCTTCTTTTTAAGCCTCATATATATAACATTGTCTTTTCCCACTTCCATGTCCATCCAAGTTCCATGGTCAGGAATCATAGTGACAACGTAATTAATAATGCCAGAATCCTTTTCTCGATTTAATTGAAAAAATACACCGGGCGAACGTAGGAGTTGTTGTACCACAACTCTTTTCCTGCCATTAATGATAAAACACCCTTCGGGAGTCATCACAGGAATATCTGCAAGATATACGCTCTGCTCTATAATCTCTCCTGTTTCCTTATAAGTCAATCTAAAGGTTGCATTTATACGCGCTTCGTAAGTAGAACCAATACGCAGACAATCTTCCATAGACTTTATAGGGTCGGTAACAAAATGACTTACAAATTCAAGTGTAATCTTCTTTGTTTCAATCGGAAATATTTTTGCTAATATTTCCCCCAACTTCCTGTTCTTGAGATCCTCGTAAGATTCTTTCTGTACCTTGAGAAGATACGGCATTTCAATAGTTGGTTTCGTCTTGGAAAAATCTATTATGTTCTCCATTTACCCTCCTTCTTCTGAAAACACAGCAAAGAAATAGTTTACCATCTTTTTATTTTATGTCAAGCAAAAAGTTTTTCGTTATTTTTTTATAAAATGGCCGCTTTCCCCACCAAATTTTTCAATGAGATAAATCTCGTCAATTTTCATTTCTCTATCCATCGACTTGCACATATCATATATAGTAAGTGCAGCAACAGATACTGCAGTTAAAACTTCCATCTCCACACCTGTTCTTCCTACAAGTTCAGCAGTTGCTTCAATTTCAATGGCAGAAGGATTTTCAAGAATTTTAAAAGAAACGTCCAAATGCGTAATGTTTAACGGATGACAGAGAGGAATCAATTCTCCTGTTTTTTTAGCTGCAAGAATACCAGCAATTTTCGCAGCACTCAGCACATCGCCTTTTTTAACTTCTCCAGCAATTACCACATCTAAAACATCTTTACGCATTTTTATTCGAGCATGCCCCCTGGCAAATCTAATGGTTTCTCTTTTTTCAGTGACATTCACCATTCTTACATGCCCATCTTTATCTATTTGACTCATTTTTCAATCATCCTCCTAATTCTTTCATATTTTTAATGAACTGTTTATCATCTTTTCCAATAGCACCGTGTCCTACAGGTTTAATTTCAACAGATTTTTTAATAAGTTTAATCAACTCGTTTCTGTCTTGTAATTTAACCGCTTTCCATATATCAATACTTTCCTTGGAAAAGAGGCAAGGATATATCTTGCCCGTTGCAGTAATACGAATTCTATTGCAAGTATCACAAAAGTGCTGGCTTACAGGAGTAATAAAACCTATTTTCCCCCCACTCCTTACAATTTTATAATAATCTGCAACCTCGCCTTTGGCCCCTTCACTTACACTTAACTCATATTTTCTCTTTATTATATCTAATGCTTCTGCAAAGCTCATATAATGATCCTTCCAAAAACCATTATTTCCTACGGGCATAAGCTCAATAAAGCGTATGATAACAGGATATTTTAAAGAAAGTTCGGCAATAGAAATAATATCTTCTTCATTTATCCCCTTCATCAAGACAGTGTTAATTTTCAGTGGAGTAAGGCCAACATTAATAGATGCGTTTATTCCATCTATCACATTTTCAAAAAAATCTCTCTGCGTAATTTTCTTAAACACTTCTCTCCGCAAAGTATCCAGGCTAATATTTACACGTGTAAGCCCTGCATCCTTTAGAGGTTGAGCAAGCTGTCTCAACAAAGACCCATTAGTAGTCAAAACAATTTCGTTTATGTCTTTATTAATACTGGCACTTCGCACAATATCAATAATGTCTTTGCGAAGTAAAGGTTCTCCACCTGTAATTCTCACTTTTTCAATTCCTAATTTAGACACTATACGGAATAAAAATGCCATATCATCCTTAGTAAATTCTTCCGTTTTCTCACCTTCATCAATGTGCGAAACACAGTACATGCAATTAAAATTGCACTTTGAAGTAACAGAAAACCGTATATAAGTTATTTTACGATTAAACCGATCAATTAAATAATCCAACTTGTTGTTCTCCTTCCATGTTTATTGTTAATTTGCCATATTCTCCGTCATATCCAACTTGTTTTACTACATTCTCGTTACGCATCGCAACGATAGCCTTTGCTACATTTACATTAATTTTATCGAACAAAACTCTTTCGCTTTTAAAAATCAAGGCATCAAATTCTGTGTTTAATTCATTCAACACATTTTGATATTCTCTCTCAACTGCTTTTGTTCCTTTCCCTTTTTGTAAAACCTGTGAGATAATTTCTTTGAGTGGAATGATATGCATAAATGGAATTTTTCCATCATTCCTCTCTTCTTTCTTCCATCCCGCAAGATCCATTACCCTATGAAAAACTCCATAAGTAAGAGGTTTGCCACAAACAGGGCAAAGAATCTTTTTCCCATCTTCTGGCACAAAATGCACTCCACACTTCCTATGGCCGTCGCCAAAATACTTACCTTCCTCAGGGAAAAACTCAATCGTGAAAAGAAACTTTTTCATATCCTTATTCTTAATTGCGGTAAAAATTTCTTCATAAGAATAAACGTTCTCCATCACATTTGCTTCTCTGCCAAGGTTTTCCAAAGAATGAGCATCGGAATTAGAAATCATTGTAAAACGGTCAATGTCCCGCACAAGATAATTCATGTAAGGGTCAGAACTTAATCCTGTTTCCAATGCAAAAATTTTATAAGTTTCATCGCCAAAACAATCTTTAATTCCATCAAAACCAGATTTTGAGCCAAATAGCCCAAACCATGGTGTCCAAACATGCGCAGGAATAACAAAAATTTTATCTGATATAGAAGAAATTAGTTTTAAAAGCTTCTCTCCGGAGATAAAAATCGTAGGACGTCCATCAGAACGAAGATTACCAAAACGCGCAAGTTCTGCATTCAAAACATCCAACAAATCAAAAGACGGTACAGTAAGAAGAAGGTGTATTTTTCTCAATTTACCGCCCCCATTAAAAACAATATTTATCTCACCCGAAAGAATAAATTTTACGCCACCAAATTCAAATAATCCGTTTTTCAAATCTATAAGCTTTGTTTTAATCTCTTTCATCCACTCTGGGTGAGTAATGTCCCCTGTTCCAAGAATAGTAATCCCTTTCTTCTTTGCCCATTCTGCCATGCCTTCTATACTTATGTTTTTGCTTGTTGCACGGCTAAAGCGTGAATGCACATGCAAATCAAGTATTTCTCTCATTTGCACCTCCAGAAAAATAACTTTACCACAAGAAACACAAATCTTGCAGGGTCAACAAGCTGATTAATCTTACTTTGTGCCTGGTATATATATATTGTTTTAATGGGAACAAAACATATTTTAAATCCACATCTTGCGGCTTTTATAAGCATTTCTGTTTCTATTTGATATCTGCTAGAAGTAAAGCATATTTTTTCAAGTACACTTCTCCGAATAACTCTATAACCCGACTGACTATCCAAAATTTTTGTGCAAGTAACGAGAGAGGTAAGAAAAGAAGAAAAAGTATTGGCAAGTATTCTACTTGCTGGCATAAGCTTTCTATCAAATCTTCTTGCTCCCACTACGAGATCAAAACCTTCATGCGTTTTATTCACAAACAGAGGAATTTCATCAGGATCATGCTGGCCATCAGCATCTAAAACAACAATAAAATCTGCGTCCTTTTTAAGTGCATACTTAAAACCAACATTCATTGCTCCTGCTTTCCCCTTATTCACTTTATTCCTTATAACAAACGCACCGCCTTGCCTGGCTTCTTCGCTTGTATTATCCTTAGATCCGTCATCTACTACAATAACAAAATCTGTATGCTGTAGAGTTCTTTTAACTACATCCCTTATATTTTTTTCTTCATTATAAGCAGGAATAACAGCTATTAACATTTGTACTCCTCAAAATAATCAAAAAAATGATACCAATGATCTGGAAACTTTTTAACATATTCTTCCAGTAGTAATGCAAATTCTTTTACATATTCTTCTATAAACGCTTTTTCTCCTTTGCTTCTGTCAATAATAATTTCAGGACTAATACGTGCTTTATACTTTCCTTTTTCTTTTACAGCAAATCCAAAAACACTTCTTGCCCCCGTCCTGTATGCAAGAAGAGCTGCTCCTCTGGGAAATGTCACACATTTACCAAAAAATCTTGTTTTGATCCCATCCTTATTAATATCTCTATCACTCACTATTGAAGCAACTTCATTGTTTTTTAAAGCTTTATACACTCCAATAACTCCTCCGGGAAATGGGTGAACAATAACATTGCCTTTTTCTCTCATTTTTTTATACAAATTTTCCATTCTTTCATCAGGCTGAGGAAGTCCAATACCATGCGCACGATAACCCATATACCCAAGGATAAAACCTGCAGCTTCCCAATTTCCAAGATGCGCAGTAGCAATAATGATTCCTTTTTTATGTGAAGCAAGCTCTTTCAGCTTTTCATCCACTTCATCTACAATAAATCTATCTTCAATCCATTTTTTTTCATGCGTGAATAATAAAAGATAATCAACTATATTTGCTACAAAATTCTTATAAAGATTGAAGGCCACACTTCTTATCTTCTTTCCATCTTCACTTCTTAAGATGCACCTTAAATTCTTAAAAACCCTTCTTCTTTGTTTATAAAACAAAAGAAAACTCAATGTAGCAAAAAAATTACTAATCCAATAACACGCTTTTACAGAAAGATGAGAAACTAAAAACAATGCAAATAATGCTATCTGGTATGAAAAATAGAACACTATCTATGCTTAAAAGCTGGGTGGTTCTTAAGATAAACAAAATCTGTATCTTCTTCTGAAAACACTGTATGTTTCAAAACGAGTGGAGTAGTAGTATACCCAAAAATCCTCTTCACTTCATCAAGATCTGCATTACCAAAGAAAAAAAGATGGGAAGTAATCGAATGCCTGAGTGTGTGAGGTGTTACTTTCTTGCTTATGTCAGCTTCCTTTGCATATTTCTTTACTAAAAGATATATACTTTGCCTCGTTAATTTGTCGCCACTTCGATTCAAAAAGAGATACCCTGAATCCTTTTTCTTCAGTTTTACAAGAATCCTTTCCCTTGTTTTAAGATAATCTTTCAAAAAAGGAATTAATTCTTCACAAAAAGGAACCTCTCGTTTGCCAATATGATTCCTGCAAATAAACAAATGGTTTTTCAAATCGAGATCACTAACCTTTGCTACACACACCTCGGATGCTTTAGCTCCTGCGCTATAAAGAAAAAGAAGCATTGCTTTGTCCCGCACTCCAAGAAACCCTCGACCTTTAGCTGCATCGGTCATTAATTTAACCTCACGAACAGTAAGCACTTCTGGATAAGATTGCAACTCATTCTTAAAATATCTTATTTTTCTAAAATCCCTTTTTTCTATTAATTTTCTCTCATATAAATATTTATAAAGCTTTTTTAAGCTTGCAATATTTCGTTTAACGCTTGCCTCGCTCATATCTTTCTTAAGCTTGTTTAAATAGCGCTCGATAAATTTATTATCAACCGCGCTCCATTTTGTTACTCCACTTTTTTCAACAAAGTGTAAAAATTTTGCAAGATCATTAGTGTAAGCATAAACAGTGTTAGCTGCTATTTTTTTATCAAAAGAAAGGTGTTCCAAAAACAAATTTACATTTTCTTTTAAAGTATTTTTATTCATTTCCTTTCATCACCTTCCAGTACAAGAGTCCTAAGTATGTTTTAGCATCCTTGATTTTATTTGTACTTAAATAATCACCCACTTCTGAAACAGGTAAAAGTTTTACAGATAAATCTTCGCCCGCATCAAGGTGTACACTGCCTTGTTTAAACTGATCTGCATAAAAAAGGTACATTTTTTCATCTACAAAACCAGGGCTTGAGTAAAATTCCGCAATCTTTTTTATATTTTGAGGAATAATACCTACTTCTTCCTCCAGCTCTCTTATAGCAGCTTCCTCTGGAAGCTCACCCTTTTCAATCCTTCCTGCAGGTCTTTCCAAAAGCTCTTCATCTACAGCTGGCCTAAATTGTGATACAAGAATAATATTTCCGTTGTATTCAGCGACTATTGCCGAAGCATCTCCACCATAACTCACCACTTCTCGCTCCCACACAGTACCGTCATCGTGTTGAACAGTTCTATTATAAAGAGTAAGGAGCCTGCCAGCACATATTTTCTTAACTTTCAATATTTTCATCAGTGACTTCTTATTGTATCCTTTATTTTAAGTAAACGAGCTATATTGTCTCTTTCCATTTCTTCCAATTTACCTGAAATATATTTAATTGTCTCTTCAAGATCAGGTATCATAATGTATTCAAGCGCATTAACTCTTCTGCGTGTTTTTGAAATTTCCTCAGCGATACAATACAATTCTCTTTCAACAGAAGAAAGAGTAATAATTTCTTTAAGGATTTTTTTCATTTCTTTAAAAACAATATCTATTTCTTCATGAGTAAAAGTGATTGGGTAAGAATAAGGAACGCCTTCTTCTTTTTCTTTAAACACAGGGAATTTTACATTCATAACCGATTCCTCTTCCACCGTCATATCTACTGAAAAACTACTACCAAGTAATAGAGAAAACAGTTCATCTGTGGAAATATCTGCCACTGAAACATAAAAATTGCGCTGTAGATGCATAAACTTCTCATCGAATTCTTTCCTATTTTCTATAAACTTATTTGCAACATCCAAAAAATCACGCATAAGTCCTTCAAGCTTATCTTTTAAAAGCTTATGTCCTCTCTTTGCAAAAACATATCTCTCTTTAAGCCGGAGAAGCTCCATTCGAGTAGGATTTACATTAATCCGCATTCTTTGTATCACCCTCCTTAGGTGTTGTGTATCTACTCAAATATTTTTCAATATATTCAGGTCTGATTCGCTTTAATTCTCCCACGGGGAACATTGAAAGCAAACGCCAACCTATATCAAGCGTTTCTTCAATTGATCTGTTTTCATATTCGCCTTGTTTCACAAACTTCTGTTCAAATTCATCTGCAAAACGAACAAAGATAAGGTCAGTTTTTGTAAGAGCAGATTCTCCTAACACAACCGCAAGTTCTCGCACTTCCCTTCCTCTTGCATATGCAGCAAAAAGCTGATTCAACACATCAGCATGATCTTCACGTGTTTTTCCTTTACCAATCCCTTTGTCCTTCAATCGCGACAAAGAAGGTAATACATCAATTGGAGGATAAATTGCCTGCTGAAACAGATTTCTACTAAGAAATATTTGCCCTTCAGTAATATATCCGGTAAGGTCTGCTATGGG
>DAOWNX010000083.1 GCA_030642335.1 Caldisericota bacterium | reverse complement strand
CCCTGTTTTAAAGAGAAGGAGAAAGAACGAATTCCTTTCTCCTTAAAAATACTGGTAAACGCTATGTTTTTGCCATGTTTCTACGAACTTAAGCTGTTTCTTAGCGCTTTTTCGAAATTGCACTTTCCCTAAGTAGTAGTTCAAAAATGACTTTGGCTTAAATAAAGGGTTTCTTGATTGTGCCGTCTGCAAAAGTACCCTTAAGAAACCCGCATTTCTTCGTCAGACCCCAAGAAACCCTGATAAACACAGGATTTTTTGATAGCGCTTCCGTGCGTCTTACGAGCTATGACAAAGGTCTTTGGCATAAATGTACCCCTTTTTGTAAATCGTCCTCTAAGAGGCCTTTAAAGGGGGGCTCAGGCAATATGCCACAAATGCAGTGTTTATCAGGCGTGTTGGCTATTTTATGAGGCTTGAAAGACAAATATGGGGATTATTAGAAAAGAATGAAAGGAATAAAGGTAAGATTCCGGACCAAGCCCGGAATGACACCCTTCCCCCTTTTTGTCACCCTGAATTTATTTCAGGGTCTCTGTTTATTTTAAAGGAACATATTCCCCTCTAACTCTCTTTAAAAAAAATGAAAACATATAAAAAAGGCAAAGAGAGATTGCCGCGTCAGTCACTAATGCTCCTTCCTCGCAATGATGATGAAGAAAAGCATAACGATGAGTCGAGAGATTACTTTTTTACAGTAAATCCGTAAAATAACAGGGTAAAAAATACAAGGAGAGAAATGACAACAAGAGATATAACATACACTGCGATATTCACAGCTTTAACAATAGTCGGAGCTCAGATAGCAATCCCAATCGGACAGGTGCCTATCACGTTTCAGATATTTTTTGTCCTGCTTGGCGGGTTGGTATTAGGAGCACGGCTGGGATTCTTAAGCCAGGCACTTTACCTGCTCATGGGTGCTATAGGGCTTCCAGTTTTTGCGGGTCTTACCGGAGGGTTTGCTTACATTTACGGCCCAACGGGAGGATATTTAATTGCTTTTCCAGTGGCAGCATTTCTCGTAGGCTGGATAAGCAAAAAAGGGAGCAGTACTCTGCTTAATTCAATAGCGTCACTTGCTGGAATAGCAGTAATATACATATTCGGATGGCTCAGACTTGGCCTCTTTATGAATGATTTTAAAAAAGCATTTATTATCGGCGTGGTTCCATTTATTCTTATAGATTTAATAAAAGCAGGAGTCGCTGTAACCGCAGCAAACAAACTTAAAAAACAGTAAGTTTTTAAAAAATATCTAAGCTATCTATATATATTTCTCTCTTATGACCTGGCTAATGTGCTTTAAGGCATGAAGTATATCTTCCTCGGTAACGCTCCCCATATGTCCCATCCTAAAGCATTTTCCTTTTAATTCACCTATTGCCTCAGCAACTGTAACGCCTTTTTCTTTAAGTAAAGATCTGAATCCTGCATCATCAATACCTGGCGGATAGATAAACACGGAAAGCGTAGGCGCTGCAATGTCAGCAGCAGCCAGATTCTTAAACCCAAATTTTTTCATAGCAGTTCTTGTCAAGCTGGCAAGCATTCTATGTTTTTCGTAGTATTTATCCAAGCCTTGCTCTAAAATGTCATCAAGAGATTTTTCAAGCGCAAAAATCATATTTACTGCTGGTGTGGCAAAGTACTTGTGCGGATTTTCCATAACCGGTATCCATCTAAGTATGTCGCCGTAGTAGGTTCTCATTTTTTTCATTTCCTTTCGCGTTGAAATTGCCCGCGCTGAAAAAGCAAGCATAGTAAGTCCGGGAGGTACAGCAATTGCTTTTTGAGAGCCAGTAAACAAAACATCAATTCCCCATTCATCCATCTTTTCAGGGACGCCACCGGTAGCGCACACTCCATCCAAAACAATTAGCGTATCGGGTGAAACCTCTTTGATTATCTTGCTCATTTCTTCCATATTTGTCATCACTCCAGTTGACGTATCAACATGGGTAAACGTTACTGCTTTATATTTCTTTTTGGTAAGGTAGTCAGTAAGAGAAGAAGAATCTATATGCATTCCGGCTTTGCTTTTTAATACATCAACATTTAATCCTAATGTTTCCCCTATTTCAACGAAACGGTCTCCAAAATAACCGTGAGAGACAACAAGAAGATTTTCATTTTCTTCAAGAATATTTGTAAGCGCCATTTCCATGCCAAGGGTACCGGAGCCTGCAATAATAAATATCCGCCTCTCTCGTGTACCAAAAAGCGGTTTCATTTTGTTTAAGGCCTTTATAAAAACTTCGACAAAACGGTCATCTGTGTGCGAAATCGCATTTTGGGATAGAGCTTTAAGTACATCTTCGCTTACTGGCGTAGGACCTGGAATAAGTAAGAGTTCCTTCATTTTTACCTTCTATCAAAAAATGGGTTTTTGCCGGAAATGCTCAGTGGAATACCGTATATCATCTTCACGTCTTCTTTAAGTAAATTAAGATTAAGTGCAGCAAGCCCAATACTGAGCATTATCCTATTATCAACTTTAAGTTGCATTGCAGTTGAAACAGCAGAACCTATTGCAATACCTATATCAATGGCGGATTCAATACATTTTCCTTCCATTTCGTCACGGGAGATGCAAAATAAAGATTGGTGCTTTTTCAGCCTGGTCCCTATTAAAACAACAACTTTACCTTCAATGTTCCCTGCATCCCTGATTAAAAAATTAAGATTTTTTTCTTTTCCTATTTTTATCATTTCTTCCTGCAGTTTTTTAAGCTCTTCTCCGTATACTATTCCCGTAACAATTGAATCTTCGCCGTACGCTTTTGGCGCTGTCCTTGCAGCAATGCACAGCTGTTCTGCAACATTCAACAAAATATGCTGTTCATCTTCAGGATTTATTTTTATCATTGAACCCTCCATTAAATATATCTGTTAATTAAAGGCTCTTTCGGCACAATCAAGGCAAGAACTATGTAAATTAAAATGCCAAACCCATACACGAAAGAAATTATAACCCACAGAACGCGTACAATGGTCGGGTCAATTCCAATATACTCTGCCAGCCCGCTGCATACGCCTCCCAGTATTCGGTCTTTCCGTAATCGATACAATCTTTTTTGCCCGCCTATTTTCCCTGCACACTCCTTACAATAAAGTTTACCGCCAATTGTTACTGCTTCATCCGACCCAATTGCCTTCCCGCAACGTACACATACGCCGATTGCATCTTTTTCGGGATCATTATAGCTTTTCATCACTATTCCTCAGGCATAATAATCCAGAGTAAGAGATAGATAAGTGGCATAAACCAGAACCGTAGATTCGGGACAAAAAGCAGTATTGCAAAAATAACCCTCACGATGGTTGGGTCAATATTAAAATATTCGCCCAGCCCCCCGCATACACCTCCCAGCATTCTGTTTTTAACTGATTTATGCAGTTTTTTTGACTTCTCTTCATCCATTTTTATCTTTTCCGCACACTCTTTACAGTAAAGTTTTTCGTCGATGATAATTGCTTCGTCAAAACGAATTGATTTGCCGCAGCGCACACATACGCCGACTGTTTCTTTTTTTGCTTTGCCAGTGTCTTTTTTCATTGGCTTTTGCCTCCTTTGCGTGGAATAAGCATAATGATACCAAGAATGATAACAAGTATCCAGATTCCATACTTATTCGCTGCCTTATAGACTATTCCGGAGATATTTAATACAAATGGAATAAATAAAAATAGTCCTATTGCAATAAGTATTAACCCTGTGGTAATGTCTCTACCGTGCTGTTTATAAAAAAATCCTTTAATGAGCAACGCAAGTCCTACAGAAATAAACCCCGCAGCAACAACTGCCACAATTGAAAATTGTATTATGGAGAATGTGAAAAGAAGGATAAAAGTTCCTATAAAAATCATAGATATGTAGCTTTCTGTACGGGATTTGTCTTCTCTTTGCATATATTTAACAGTATAACGAATTCCGTCAAACAGCAAGAAAAACCCGACAAAAGTCCAGAAAATAGAATTTACGGCGCCCATATTCCCAAGAATAAAAGCACAGCCTAACGCGATAAGTAGGCTTCCAATATTAAACTTCGAATCAAGATCTCTCATTTTTTCACCCCTTTATTTAACTTTTGTACTATCTAAAAATAATTGTAATGCTTTAATCTTTCTCTCATTTTACGTACTGCATTCAATACCGCATACATATTATTGTACACTTTTTTCTTAAATCATTCAAGTTTATAATCGTTTGGCTTTATCTCTCCGTTCATATTCTATTAAAAATGAGAAAAGACTAATACAATTTTAAGAAATCAAAAAAAGTATTATAATACTTCAAAATAGAAAGGAGTAAAAAGAATGTTTGAATTTAGTACAGATTATTGGATTAAGTTGTTACTTTTTACGCTGCCAGCTGTTTTGGTTGTTTTAACGCTACACGAAGTTGGTCACGCGTACTCGGCATATAAATTAGGCGATCCAACAGCAAAACGAATGGGCAGATTAAGTTTAAACCCCTTGCGTCATATAGACCCTGTTGGTATGATTACCCTCATCCTGTTTAGATTTGGCTGGGGAAAACCAGTCCCCGTGGATTTCTTTGCGCTAAGAAACCTACGCTCGGGGATGGTGATTGTTTCGCTAGCAGGTCCGGTGATGAATTTCATTACGGCACTTGTTCTTTCTCCTATATATAAATGGGCGGTAAACTCTCCCATTATGCTTACAAGTTTTAGTTATATTGTTGTTCTGATCCAGTACATCATCGTTTACAGCATATTTCTTGGTATGTTTAACCTTATCCCTATCCCGCCACTGGACGGCTCAAAAGTATTATTTGCCTTTACTAAAAGACCTCAACGCTATCTTTTAGATGAATCAATAAACTTATACGGAATGTTTCTTCTTATTATTTTAATATTTTTGAGAATTCCTTTTAATCTTCTAAATAAGATTATTTTACCAGTGATAAATTTGCTGTT
>DAOWNX010000138.1 GCA_030642335.1 Caldisericota bacterium | reverse complement strand
GAAGGTGTTCACTCAATTCTTCTCTGTCCGGGATTTAAGCATAGAGACGTTGCAGAAATATCCGAGGCAGTTGGGGAAAATGTAGGTGTTTTTGTTGCAAGAGGAGACGGCCAGAGTAACAAAGTCTCAATGAAAGTGATGAAAGAGGAGGGCTGGTTCCAGGGAAAAATAACATAAATTAGAATACTCTAAAAATAAAAAGGAGGCGACATGATTGAGGTAAAGGATTTGTATTTTAAGTATTCTGAAAAAGATGCTTTTTCTATTGATCATATCTCGTTTAAAGTTGGCAAAGGGGAAATATTTGGTTTTCTCGGCCCAAACGGGGCAGGTAAAACTACTGTCCAAGAAATCCTTACGGGTTTACTAAAACAACAAGGAGGAACTGTACTTTACCAGGGGAAAAGTATAGAAGAACAAAAAGAGGATTTTTACAACAAAATAGGTGTTTCATTTGAATTCCCAAACCTTTATGGCAAACTGACCGGTTATGAAAATCTAAAGTATTTTGCAGGCCTATTTTCAGTGCCTACTGTGGACCCCAATTTTTTGTTGAACCTTGTTGGACTTAAAGACGTCGCAAACAAACGCACTGAACATTATTCAAAAGGTATGAAGCAGAGAGCTGTTTTTGTTAGAGCTCTAATTAACAATCCGGAAATATTGTACTTAGATGAACCAGTGTCAGGATTAGATCCAACCACGGCAAAAAATATTAAACAAATTATTCAAAAAGAAAAAGAGAAGGGGACAACAATATTTCTTGCCACACATAATATGTTTGTGGCAGAAGAGTTGTGCGATGAAGTTGCTTTTATAAACGATGGCAAAATAATTACCATAGATACGCCTAAAAACTTAAAGCTTCAGTATGGAAACAAATCAGTAGAAGTCGAATACAAAATGGATGGACATGCATATAAAGAGCTGTTTTTTTTGGAAAAGAAAGATGACAAGAGCAAGCTACAAAATATAATTGCCAATCATCAAATAATTACAATGCATTCAAAAGAAGCCACTCTTGAAGAGATTTTTATAAAGGTGACCGGTAGGGGTTTGATATAGAAATGAAAAAATTGTGGACCTTGCTTAAAATTGATTATACAATGGCACTTAGGGGCAAGTTTATTTTGCTAACCCTTATTCTCGCTATACTGCTTACCATCATTATCAACTTTGTGCTTCCTGAAAAATTAAATACCGAGATGAATACCTACATTTTAGATAGAACCAGCAATACAAGAATAGCTACTTTCTTAAATGCTGCAGGCGATGAAGGCAATGCTATTAAAATAGAAGTAACCAAATCGGAAGAAGAGTTAACATCAAAGCTAACTAAAAGCAACGGCGTAGGCGTCATTTTTGAAGATGATAGAGTAATAATCGTAAAACAAGGATACGAGGATGAAGCCACTCTTAATTTAATGACTGCGACGATCAATTTACTTACAAAAAAGCTAGCAGGAGTATATTCTCCTACGTCCTTTAAATATACAGTGTTGGAACCACAATCTACTGAAAAATTGCCGTTCAATAAATCTATGATACCGCCCCTGATTGCTCTGGATGTATTTTTTTTAGGTTTTTATCTTATTGCAGCTATGATATTTCAGGATAAAAATGAAGGAATTATTAATGCCTACCGAATAAGCCCTATAAATATATTTGGATACATTACATCAAAGGTTGTTATTAATTCATCTTTAGCCATTGCACTTTCTCTTATTATTGCTGTAGCAACTATCGGATTTCACATGAATTATTTGCACTACTTTGTAATTGTGACACTGTCTGCACTGCTTATTTCGTCTTTGGGCATGTTATTAAGCCAGTTTTATAATTCATTACCTGAATTTATGTATGTTCTTATTGCATTTACTCTCATCATAGCGATACCTGTAATTAGTTATTTCCAACCATCATTTTCTGTGCCGTTCTTTAAATATATTCCCTCCTATCCTATTATGTTTGAAATAAAAAACATTATATCTTCAGTGCAAAGCAAAGAAATCTGGAGTGTATCATTATTGCTTGCAGTTGAACTGGCTGGTGTATTGGTGCTTGTTTATTTTACATCAAAAAGAGTACTATTCGGGAGGAGACAATCATCATGAGAAAATTTATAAACCTTGTCAAAAAAGATATAACCAACGCGTTCAGGGATAAGCTTTTAACATATATAATAGTTGCGCCCATTATTATGGCGATATTAATCCTTCTTTTTGCACCCTCCCTTGACAGTCCAAAGTTAAGATTTGCTATAGATAATAGTGTGCCGCATAGTTTTATTGCAGAGCTTGAAAAGTATGGTACTATAGAATCTTTCAATTCATTTAATAAACTAGAGCAGAGAGTATTAATGTCCGATGACGTACCTGGTATCATCTATCATGATGGTGGATTTGAAGTAATATTACAAGGAAACGAGGAAGATTATTCAAAGGCATTACCCGGAGTGATCATTGACAATGCTTCGCAGAGTGAGTCTATAATACCGATAGAAATACAATCTTTGGATGTCAATAGGTCCATTATTAGAAATGTGCTTGAGATAAGTATACTCGTTATCATTATTATTATGGGCGGGGCCATTATGGGGTTAATGATTGTTGAGGATAAAGAAAGTAAGGCAATAAAATCACTTGCCGTATCCCCGCTAACTACAGGAAATTATCTTTTTGAAAAAGCTGTCGCTTCTGTTATTTATTCATTTGTTTTTTCTTTTGTAGCTGCTTTTATCATGTGGAGGTTTGCGTTCAATGCGGCCAATTTATTGGTATTAATTATCCCATTCTGCCTTTTCGGTGTTGCAGCTGGATTTTTAATTGGAATATTTGCAAATAATCAGAACTCGTCAATTGTGTTTATAAAAACACTGTCATCTGTAGTATTGGCTATATCTATTGCTTCTGTGTTTGTTCCTCATAAACTTGAATGGATGCTTTACGTATTTCCAAATTTCTGGGCATTTAAAGTTTTGAAAATTGTTTTTATAGATAAAAGTTTGAATTATTTTAATACATTCTTGATTGCTATTATTACTAATTCTCTTTTAGTTTTAGCTCTAACCATATATGCACAGAAGAAGTTTAAG
>DAOWNX010000103.1 GCA_030642335.1 Caldisericota bacterium | reverse complement strand
GATAGAATTCCAATCCTCTGCTTCTCTGTCAAAACCCTCTCTCACGGTAATCCCATGAATAATAATAGCATCTACACCTTCTCCTTCAGCAATATTTCCGATTTCTTTTACTACATCTTCTCCTCTATTGAAACCTTTTCTTATCTTTATGGTAAATGGGAGCTTTATTGCAGCCCTTGTCTTACGCAAAATCATTATAATCTGTTCTTTATCTTTGAGAAGAGCTCCTCCTGTTTCATTTTTTACTACTTTAAGTGCAGGACAACCCATGTTTATGTCTATTGCATCAAATCCTTTACCTTCCAAAAATGCTGCAGTGTACGCAATTTTTTCAGGATCACTGCCAAAAATTTGTGCCCCAATTGGCTTCTCTATCTCATCATAACGCGCAATATCCAGTGTTTTTTTATCCTTATAAAAAATACCCATGCTGCTTATCATTTCAGTATATACCAGACCTGCTCCAAAACTCTTCACCATTTGCCTGAATGATGAATCGGTAAAACCAGCAAGTGGTGCAAGCACGATAGGGGGATACACCTTAAGATTGCCAATTTCAAATGCCTTTAAAATATTCATATATATAATAAATTCCTTTTAAGGTCAACTGATCGTCAAATTTTTCTATACATTGAGTCACTCCCTCCATTACGTGAGAAATGCCGCCAGTAGCAATAACACGCAAAGGTTCATCTAATTCTTGTTCAATTTTTCCAACGAGTCTGTCGACCATTCCGCCTAATCCCACTACTACTCCTGACTGCATCTCTTCCACAGTATTCCTACCTATCACGCTTTGTGGAACATTTAATGCTATCCGCGGTAATTTGGCAGTCCCCACAAAAAGAGCATTAGCTGCTGCAATAATTCCAACCGCGATTGGCCCACCAATAAAACGCCTATCCTTTGTTAAAACATTAAATACTGTTGCCGTACCAAAATCAACTACGCAAATATTTTCTTGCGGAAAGATTGTAGCTGCCCCTACCACATCACAAATTCTATCACTTCCCATAAGATGAGGCTCTTCAACATCAATTTTTATTCCTAAATCCATATTATTTGAAATAGTTATGGCCTTTTTGCAAATAATTTTTTCTGATACGCTCTGGAAAATTGGCGTAAGCGGGGGTACAACAGAAGATATAACAAAATCTTTAATATCATCTTTATCTATCCCCTCTTCTTTAATAAATGAAATTAGGAGAAGTTTGTACTCGTCAGAAGTCCTTCCCCTGTCGGTAGCAATTCTGAGAACTTTTTCCGCTTTGCCGTTTTCCATAAAACCTATAACAATATTAGTGTTGCCTATATCAGCTGCTATAATCATTTCAACCCTCCAAAAGTCCTTTTAACTTTTTAATTTCTTTCTCCATATCTTCTTCACCTTTCATTATACACTCCTTAGCCTTAGAAAAATCCATAGTATCCAGGCCAAGCCCTGTTTTTATAATTAAATCCCCGCTCTTAAGCTCCATTCTATAAATATAAGATTGAGTAATTCCCGTTGCACGCCAGCTAACATCAAATGAAGTTTTAAACGATTCCTCATCTCTCTTTTTTATATCTTCATTCACATCTATCGCCACCACAACTTCTGCGCCCATTTCCCTTGCAACATCAATAGGAGCATTATTCGTAACTCCACCATCTACAAGAAGCATTCTATTATACTCGAAAGGCTCAAAAATCAAAGGCAAAGAAATTGTCGCTCGTATTGCAGAAGAAAGCTTTCCTTCATTTAAAACAATTTTCTTTCCGCTTAAAAGATCTGCAGCAACACATGCAAAGGGAATACGTAATTCAGAAAAATCTTTCCCCTCTGTAACTTTATTTAAAAAATATTCAATTTTCCTTCCGCTATCCAGTGCCCTTTGTCTGGTCAAAACGCTCAACGATGCTCCCATCCCTCTATATTTTGCCGGTCCTGCCTTCTTTAATTTATTTTGAAGAAAATAAATTAAAGGTGATTTTGCATCAAGTATTTTACTCACTATAACCGTCATTGCAAATTTTTCCATTTGCGATAGCTTTAATCCGGCAACATAAAATCCGCCTATCATTCCGCCCATAGAAGTCCCGGTAATAACATCAGGAATCAAATTATGTCTTTCTAACGTTTTTAGCACACCTATTTCTGCAAGACTTCTTGCACCACCTCCAGATAGCATTAACCCAAATTTTTTCACCTCAAACCTTCTGCAATCACTTTTATTTTTACACGTTAAAATATATACTATAAAGGAGAGATGTCAAATGAGTGATATTATTATAAATGACCCGCGAAAAATTTATCAATATAAAAAAGACGACAGGTGCCCGATATTTAATGTCGTCACGGAGAATAATCTATATTCTGAATATAAATTGTATTTCGAAAGCCACGTAAAACTCCCGCAAAATGAAACAGATATCGCCTATGGACATTACTTTAAGGCGAAAAAAGACAGTGGCAAACTTGTCATTATTTTGCATGGCTATGGACGCAATGCAAAGCAATGTATGTTTTATTTTCCCCCGCAATTTGCAAAACAAGGGATATCATCGCTTATTCTAACTCTTCCTTTTCATGGCGAAAGGAAAAAATGCGGAAAAAATGATGGCGAAGACTTTTTTGTACTGGACCCCACCACCATGCTCTCTCGCTTCCGGCAAATTGTTGTAGACGTACGAACTCTCATTGATTTCACAGAAAATAATAGTATTCAAAACGTAAAAGAAATCAGCATATTTGGACTAAGCTTGGGCGGAATGAGCGCAGTCATTACCATGGGAGTTGATAAGCGCATCAAGAAAGGCATATTTGTACTTGCAGGCGGAAACATTGCCAAAATATTTTGGAAAAGTATAGTAACCTTTCCTTTAAGGCGGTATGTATATGCAATAAAGCAAAACCATGACATTTCACAAAAAGAAAAAGAGTACACTGAAATTTCCTTGTTGTACGATCCTTTAACATTTGCAAAGTTTATAAAAAACAGAAAAGTTATAATGATTAACAGTATTCAAGATCCAGTTATTCCAAGAAGTTCAACAAGCGAACTGCGCAAATTGTTGAGAAACCCACCAATAATATATTTACCCGGAGGACATGGCAGTATAATGATTTTCAGAAAACTCATTGCTAAAAAAATTGTCAGATTTTTACTTGGAAAATAACAATTAACTTTTTGTGGTTTTTCATAAAGCAAAATCCAGCATATAAAACCTGTACAAATTGCAAAATATGCAACAAATAATATCGACTCTTGCTATCTCAAAATAAAATTTTAAATATACCTTTTAATAGCTTCTATGGCCTCATCACATATTAAGTCCTTATCAAAATCCATCGTTGCAACATGATAAGAGTTTTCTAACCATACAATTTCTTTGTCTTTAGAAGATATTCTGTCAACCGTATATTTTGGATTATCTAAGGGGACAACATGGTCTTCCTTTGATTTAAAAATAAGGACAGGTTGAGTAACTTTGTTCAGGTTGTTCCGCGTAATTTTTAACAATTTAGCCATTTCACCTACTCCTCCTGTCGGAGTTCTATCATATGCTAATTCTTTTTGTGATGGATCCTTTATGTCTGAACCGATCGCCGGTATCGATTTAACAAAATATTTAATCAAAGGTATAAGAGATAATCGAGGATCATGCAATAAAATAACATGGTTTACAAGGATTATACCTAAAATATCAGGATGATTTTCTGCAAGATATAAAGCAAGTGTACCACCCATAGACAAACCGCTAACAAAAATCTTTTGCGCTCTTTGTTTAAGAACTGCCAATCCTTCCTCCGCATCATTAATCCAATCGGTATATCTTACTTTATTTAGATCTTCCCATCTAGTCCCGTGTCCAGTAAGGCAAGGGCCTTCAACATTAAAACCAGCTTTATTCGCAATGCATTTCGCAGGATAGATAACACTACTTGTAGTTCCTGTAAAACCTTGTAACACCAAAATACCTACATCAGAATCGCTCTTAAAAGAAAACGGTTCAGCCCCTTTTAATAATTCCATACTTGTCTCCTTATTTCCCCCAATTTTTAACACACTCGACAGCTTTTAGATATTTTTCATAAGTCGCTTCTCGTTTTATATTATCCCATAAAGGATTAAATACCTTTTCTGCAGAAAAATAATTTTCAATTTCTTCTCCCTGAAAAACACCATTTCCAATAGCTGATAACAAAGCAGCTCCTCTTGCGGTAGATTTTTTACAGGCAGACCTCAT
>DAOWNX010000137.1 GCA_030642335.1 Caldisericota bacterium | reverse complement strand
GCCAAATTCTTTTTCAGCTTGTGCCATAACAAGTTTTAAAGCATTTTCTTTGTTAGTTTGCTCTTTTTCTAATTTATCCTTACTTCCCGCCATATCGTTACCTCTCTTTTTTAATAAATTTACTTCTAATATTATAGTTTATTTTTTAACGGAAACCAAATTTATATATTGATGTATAAATCGGTCCAAATTTTGTAAGCTCGCTTTTAATAATTTCGATGCCGGTAGCATGCCCCATTACGGGAGGAAAATTATTTTTGCTGTCAATCTTAAGATTGACAGTTTCAAATTTTACCCTTCCAACAGTAAGATGCGGAACATGACTTTTTTCGCGTTTAAACCCTATCTTACAGGTTTCTTCATCTAATTTTGTCATAATTTCCTTAATTTCTTTTGTTCCCTTATCCAGCCCGATAAATATAACTCGAGCCACTTCTTCTTTTGGAAATCCCGATACTTTCAAAAAAGAAAAATCAAATTCTTTGCACTGACTTCCTATGTTAACAATGGTTTCTTTTATTAATTCAAATTTTATCTTATCAACGTCACCTAAAAATTTTAGTGTAAGGTGAAGATTATCTTTTTTAACCCATTTGACATCTGTAATCTGTTTTTTTAATCCTTCTTCGATTTCAAATATTTGCTCCTGAATAGGAGTAGTCATTAAAGCAATAAATAATCTCATAGAACCCTCCCCATCAACTCATGTTCTTTAACATTTTCTACTAAAATGTCCCGGATCTCTCCTACCGTAACAGCTCCTTTTACTAAGACAATATTGTCAATTTCCGGAGCATCATATTTAGTCCTTCCAACAAACATTCCTTCTTTTTCATCATAATAATCTATAATAACAGGAATAGTCCGGCCTATAAATGTTTTGTTCCTGCTTAAGGATATCTTCTCCTGTATAGACTTGATAGTATTTTTCCTTCTTTCTTTAACAGCTTCCTCAACCTGATTTTTCATTGCATAGCTTTTAGTTCCTTCTTCTCTGAAATATTTAAACACACCAAGGTGATCAAATTTCATTTCCTCCACAAACTCTCTAAGCTCTTCAAATTCTTTTTCACCTTCCCCTGGAAAACCCACAATTAAAGTAGTTCTCACCGCTATATTATTCCTCCTAAAGAGTCCCACTATTTTTTCAATGTCTTTTCTCCGTCCTATCCGATTCATATTTCTTAATATCGTACCGTTAATATGCTGAATGGGCATATCTATATATGGAACAACCTTTTCGCTATTTTTGATATAAGACACAAGGTCTTCTGTCACTTCGCCAGGATATGTATAAAGCACACGTATCCATTCTATCCCATTTATTTTCTCCAGATCCTCAAGAAGCGGTATAAACATTGACTTTTCATAAATATCTGCTCCATAATTTGTTGTATCCTGCGCAGTAATAATAATTTCTTTTACGCCATTATTAGCCAGCCCTTCTGCTTCTTGAATAATAAATTCCCTTTCAAAACTATGAAGATTTCCTTTAATATTCGGTATAAGGCAAAAAGCACACCTATGGCTGCAACCGTCAGCTATCTTTAGGTACGCATAATGAGGAAGTGTCACAAGAAATCTCGGCGGAAGAACAAGTTCGAAATCTCTTGAAAGAAATCGGGCTTTCCTGTCTGATTTTAAAGCATCAACAATATGATTAATATCATTTGTTCCAGTAATTGCATCTATTTCAGGAAATCTATCCATAAGACTACTTCCCTCAAGTGAAGGATAGCAACCTGAAACTATGAGCTTTTTTATAATACCCGCTTTCTTTTTTTCAATAAATTCTTTAATTACCCCTTCTGATTCACTACGTGCAGATTGAAGAAAAGCACAAGTATTAATAATAATTGAATGTGCCTCTTCTAAGTTTAGCGTTATATGAATATTGTTTTCTAACAGCTTACCCAGGATTCTTTCGCTATCCACAATATTTTTAGGGCATCCAAGGCTTACAAGACCAACTGGCTCAAAAATTCTATTACCGTCTATATATAACCTCCACCACATCTTTATTTTCACTCACTTGTCCTATATTTTGTCCATTCTTTGTCACATAAACATGCCTTGCATTGCCAAAAAGAATTTTTATGTACTCTTCCCCTTTGAATTCTCTACTTTCTCCTCCATTTATAAACAGTTGCGTATATTTCCCATCTATTGTCACGCCTACCCAGCACTTCGCATCTGCATGAACAATTATATTTATGCCTTCAATAACTTCTTCTACTGTTTCGTCAGGTATAATTGGCGTAGTTTCATCAGGTTCTATCTCTTCCACAGGAGTAACCGCCGGGGAATTATCTGGCTCTTGCAAAGGCACTTTCTTCATAGAAAAAAATAACGCAACAATCACAATCAGTACAATAACAAATGCAGCAATTATCATACCTTTATAATTTCTTCTTAATATCGACACAAATTGTTCCTTTGGCTCTTCCTCGTCACTGAAAAGCTCTTTATAAGCAGTAGAAAGAGGAACAGGGTTCAGCCATAGAAACGTTGCATATTTGCGTATATACGCATGAATAAACCCGTCATATTTGTCAAATTCATTATTCTCTATTTTCTCGAGATAGTACTCACGTATCAGAGTTTGCTCTGAAACTTCGCGAATGGATAAATTTTTCTTTTCCCTTGCTTCACGCAAAACTTTACCTATATCAACCATTTCGCTTGCCACCTCGTGTTAATCGCCTATCCTGCCCCATACATTGTTGGACAAATTTTCATTTATTCAAACACTTCATCAATAACTTCTCTCAAATCATCAACAAATTTAAATACAAGTTTTTCTTTTACTTGTTTGGGAATTTTCTTTAAATCATTTTCATTCTGTTTTGGTAAAATAATTGTTTTGATCCCAGCTCTATATGCTCCCAATACCTTTTCTTTCACCCCACCAACAGGCAACACTCTGCCCCTTAGTGTAATTTCTCCTGTCATTGCTACATCCTTATTAATAGGTTTTTCTCTAACTATTGAAATAAGAGCAGTAAAAATAGCAATTCCAGCAGAAGGACCCTCTTTCGGTACTGCTCCTTCAGGTACATGTATATGTACATCATATTTATCACAAAAATCTTTCGG
>DAOWNX010000149.1 GCA_030642335.1 Caldisericota bacterium | reverse complement strand
ATAGTATAATGAAAAGTTGATCAAAGTATTTTGTTAAGCAGTGAAAAATTTTCTAAGATACCAATATCAAATTTTATCAACTTTTACAAGGTTAGTACTCCCGCTTATACCGGTATGTGATCCTGCGGTAATTACATACAAATTATTCTTTTTTAGTAAATGTAGATGTTTTGCGATTTCCGGACCTGTATCTAATATTTCATCCACAGTTTTGAAGGCATTTACTTTAACCGGAAAGACTCCCCACTTTAGCAAAAGAAATCTGAGTGTTTTCTCTTTTGGAGTAAGAGCTAATATGGGGACAGGTGGTTTGTATTTTGACACGAGCATTGCAGTTTTACCAGATTCTGTTGCCGATATAATAATTTTTGCTTTCGTACTCTTAGTTATTGCTACTGCCGAGCGAGCAATTGCATCGGGGACATCGTATCCTGGTGCGATTGCGTTTTCTACCGCAACGCTTTTAAACAATGAACTCTTTTCTGTAGATTGGATAATTTGCTTCATCATTTCCACTGATTCAATAGGGAATTTTCCCATAGCTGTTTCATTGGAAAGCATTACAGCATCAGTTCCATCAAATATAGCATTTGATATATCAGTTACTTCTGCACGCGTTGGGGTAGGATTGTCTACCATTGAACTGAGCATTTGAGTTGCCGTAATTACCGGCTTTCCCTTTTTATTACACAGAGATATTATTTGCTTTTGCGTAATTGGAATTTCCGCAATTGACATTTCCACACCAAGATCTCCTCTTGCTACCATAATCCCGTCAGAAACTCCAACAATTTCTTCTAGATTTTTAACTGCTTCCCACTTTTCTATTTTAGCTATAATGGGAACAACTTTCCCCGTTGCCTTCATCAAGTTTTTGAGTTTTAATACATCTTCAGCAGTTTTTATAAACGATTGTGCAACCATATCGATATTATTTTCAAGTCCGAATTTGAGATCTTTTTTATCTTTTTCTGTAATTGATGCCACGGAGAGATGGGATGTAGGGAAGTTTACTCCATTGTGATTGCCTGCTATCCCACTCTCCATAACCTTTGTGTATATGTTCTTTCCCGTAATTTTTTGGATTTCTAATTTAATTAGTCCATCATTTAGGTAAATGAGCTCTCCTTTTTTTACGTTCTTGTCGATGTTCTTGCAAGTTATCGAGGAGATTCGCTTGTTTCCCTTTAATTTATTTGTACTAAGTATGAATTCTGAACCTTTTTTTAAAAAAGCAGTTCCGCTTTCAAATTCTCCAAGTCTTATTTTAGGTCCCTGCAGATCTTGCAATATAGCTAATGGTAAATTGAGTTTTTCTTCTACTGCTCTAATAGATTGGATCGTTTCTTTGTGCTGCGCATATGTGCCATGTGAAAAGTTAATTCTAAAAACACTGACTCCTAGCTTTGCCAGAGTTTCTATTTTTTTCTGGCCCAGGGTAGATGGCCCTAAGGTTACTACTATTTTTGTTTTGCACTCAGCTATTTTTTTTACCATTATAAATTTCGCTTAGTTTTTTAATGAGAGTTTTTTCCTTGGGCGTAAGGCGTGTCGGTACATCTACCTGTATTTTAACAATAAGATCGCCCCTTCTTCTATTTCCAACAAGCCGAGCTCCTTTTCCGCGTATTATCAGTTCTGTATTACTCTGGGTGCCAGCCGGTACTTTTAATTTCTCGTATCCACCCTCAATAAGTGGAACCTGGATGATTGTTCCGAGTGCAGCTTCAGGGAAGGCAATATGGGCAGTATAGTAAAACTTGTCTTCCACTTTTTCAAACCGTGGATCTTTTTCAACCCGTATTAGTATGTAAAGATCACCTCGAGGGCCTTTATGCAAACCAGCATTTCCCTCGCCTCGTATTCTTACTCTCATCCCTGTCTCTACTCCAGCGGGAATTGTTACTTCAACTGTCTTTTGTATGTGCGTAACACCGGTGCCTCCACAGGATGAGCATTTTTCTTTTGCTATTTTACCTAAGCCATGGCAAGTGGGACAAGTAGTTTGTACAATAAATTCGCCAAAAATAGATCGTTGGATTCTTTTTACGGTTCCAGTACCTTTACATGTTGAGCAAGTTATGTAACCAGTACCGGGTTTTAGTCCACTTCCATTGCAGACAGTACAAGTTTCATTTCTAGTTAGTCTAATTTCTTTTTTTGTTCCAAGTATACTTTCTTTGAGAGTGATAGCAATCGGGTATTGCATATCTTCTCCGCGTTGTCTCACATTTGGTGCAGTTCTTTGCCTGGTTTCTGTAAATCCTCCGAAGCCAAAATTTCTCAGGAGATCTTCGAAATTAAATGAATCACCTCCAAAAAAATCATTGAAATCAAATCCACCTGCACCATAACCAGCTCTACCTTCAGGTCCGACGGTGCCAAAACGATCGTACTGAGCACGTTTTTCAGGACTGCTTAATATTTCATAAGCCTCGTTAATTTCTGTCATTTTTTTTGATGAATCAGGATCATTTTTATGGAGGTCCGGGTGGTTCTTCATCACCAATTCCCGGTACCTCCTTTGAATTTCTTCGGCTGTTGCGTCTTTTGAAACGCCTAAAATTTTATAATAGTCTTTGGCCATATCTTACTGCTTTGTTGTCCCTTCGCCTTCAACAGTTGGTCCTTCTTCCTTGTTATCGCCAGGGGGTGGGGTCGTTTGTTCTTTTTCAGAAGATTTATACATTTCTGTTCCAATTTTTTCCCTTTTGCTATTTTCCCTATCCGTTGTTTCTTTTTTTTTCTCTTTTTTTCCGTCTTTTTCTTCTTTTTCAAGTTCCTTTTAATCATTTTTGTGAGTTTTTTTTTCTTCCGGTTTTATTTTTTCTTCAGGATCTTTTTTTAATTTT
>DAOWNX010000078.1 GCA_030642335.1 Caldisericota bacterium | reverse complement strand
TCATGTATAAGATTTTTGAATTTGTTCTCTATTTCTTGTCGGGGTGAGTCAGGGGGATAAAGGGTTTTTGTCGCTGTTAGTTCTTCAGCGAACAACAGTTGTTGAGGGTTATTGCCCGTTAACTCCCTCTGCCCTGAGATCTTTTTCATGCTCATGTCCATCAATCCTATTTAAACCGTTATTTTGTATAATGATTTTGGCGTATATGGAGTTTGCCAGAGGCAAATTTGGACGAAGCTACGACGTGGGGGCCCTGAAAAGTCAGGGCGAATGAAAATCAGGCTTGGAACAGTTATCACACGGAGGCTCTGCATTTTCAAAGGTGATGGTGCTACTTTTTTACCTCTCGCAACATCATCCACACCATCTGTCTTATTTCCCACAGGACTCTCATGCAACACCGCAGTTCGACCCTCATTTTTCACCCCCTCTTTTTGATACACACATATACTTTTTATTGGACAAATTTCACACAAAGGATTTTTTGCTCTGCAAATATCGGAAGCAAAGTCGAGGAGAGCATAATTATATCCCACGTAATTTCTCTTAGGAAGCATTTTTTCTGCGAAATCCCACATCCCTTTATCTGTACGAGGACGGGATTTTAGGGATTTAACATTAAACGCCCTCCCATAAACTCTTATCACATTAGTATCAACAATAGGCATTCTCTTTTTAAATGCAAAGCACAGAACTGCATTTGATATATACTCCCCAACTCCATAAAGAGACATAAGGTCTTCTTTACTCACAGGGATATTTCCATTGAACTCATTAACAATTTGTTCTGCAATTCTTTTCAATCTTTGTCCCCTGTAAAACAAGCCGATATCTTTGATTAGATTGTCAATTTCTTCAGACTCCGCTTGATAGAGGTAATATACTGTTGGAAATTTCTCAATAAACTTGGGATAAACTTTTTCAACTTTTTGGGAGTCTGTCTTGTGAAGAAGAATTTCGGAGATAAGAATTTTATAGGGGTCTTTGGTTTCTCGCCATCCAAATTTTTTCTTGTGACAAGCATACCATTTTAAAATTGAATTCGCGAAGTTATTAAATTCCATTTTTACCCTTCAAAATAGTTACTATATACACCCATGTGGCTCCCCAGCCTTTTGAAGCTTTAAGATTGTACTCCATAGGGTAAGGATAAATTATTCTGCAGTCTGCATGTTGCAAAGCAAACAAGCAGCTTCCAAGTGCCATTGGTTTAGTTCCTAATGGAGCTGTGGCTATATTATAGTGATTAGAGTATTTAGAATAAATTTTTTCTAACACATTTTTTGTTTCAAAGGGATCATTAGCCGGGGCATAATCCAAATTTTTAAAAATCTCGGGCTCTCTCAACAGCTCTTCATTTGAAATAATGCTTATATCTTTAAATTCCGGTCTGTAGGCAGGGAATCCATTAATTGGTATCGTTATGTCGGGTTCGACTGCCCTAACAACTTCTACTGTTCTTTGTCCTTCAAAGCCTAAAAGCACTATAAGTGCCGTTTTTTTGGTTAAGTTTTTACTCCCTGAATAACTTGGAATTTCTCCTGTTTTTGTACTCCCCTTAGTAAAGTAATCACCGTCTTTTGAAATTATTTTTGCCCTTGATTTATGGTATGATGCAGGCTCAGTATATAAGAAAAATATTTTTTCTATATTTTTTATATCTTGTAAATATTTTAATAAAATAAACAGGTAAGGCTTAATCATAATTGAGAAATCTATCACAACTTTCTTATCTTCAAATTCTTGGAAAATGTCGTTTAAACACTTTTCAAACTCCATCAGTCCTGATATTTCATCATAGATGTTTGCATACAATTTGTGGTCTGTTGGCTGCATGTCAAATAGATTATCGAAATATTCCTCGGCATCTTGTATACCCTGCTGTTGACTTCCTTTAATCACCTCAGTAAAGTAAAAGATGATTTTGTTTTTCACTTCAATTCCTTTTTCTTTCAGTATGTTCCATCCTTGAGGACACCTATCCTCTAAACTAATTCCGCTTATAAATAAATCAATCTCGGAATCAACATATTGATCTATCGCTTCAGCTTTCTCAATAAAACCGTTCACATTAATCATTTTCCTTCCTCTACCTCCCAGAAGTCAAACAATGTGGGCTGCTTTTTGTCAACATCCGTCAGCCGGCTTAGTCTGCTGATAACGCTTTTCTTTTTTTCTTCCTTTCCAAACATCAGCTTTTCAATATCCTCTTTATAAAATTGAGGAATGCGTCCTCGCAGTCTGTAAGAAATTTTAAAGTAAGGGGCTAAAATGTGGTTTAGCGCATACACATCCAACAGTGGCTCAGTAGGTGATTTCCCCTTCATTGGCCTCTTTTCCTGAAGCACTGACCACTGAACCGCAGTATCAAGGATTTTCCTCGCTGTTTCTGACAGTGAGGTCTTATCGACACAAAAATATGTTACTTCTGGCTCCTTCAAACGAGGATCCTTATGCCATGTGGAAAACACAGCACCCAGCGATCTCACTAATGACTTTATTTCATTTCCATACTTCGGGATTCTTTCTATCGTCTCAAAGAACTTTTCTGCTCGAACTTCCGCACCCTCCGTTTGATCCGTAAAAGATATTTGTCCTTTTTTAAGTAGTTCTTTCCCCTCAGAAAATAACGATATATTGAAACTCTGATAGCACAATTCAAGAAAATTCCGTGTTATCCCTGAAGACAGCATAGAAAATACATTGAAACCAGCGTATATCTTTTGTTTCGGACGGTATAAACTTATTAATTGAAAAAGCAGCCCTAACTCATTTTTATCATATAACTCATTGTATTTCTTATATTCCGGAGTTTTTTGCTTATTGATGTACGGAGTAAATAAATTTATGACATCTTTAGGATTATAGCCTCTACGAAGTAGGAGAAGATTCAGCATTTCCATTAAGGGATTTTTTGGATATGTCAGTTTGGGCAGTAATTTGTCAATTTCCGTTTCCGAAATATCTCTCCTTTTGAGTTCGTTTATTATTTCTTTAATATGTTTTGCTCCCTTGTATCTCTCTCTATCTACGTTTTCCTTTTGCAAGTTTCCCACAGCATTTAAAGCTTCGCCAACGGGACTAAGGTTTCCAAGCCACTCTGTTATATCTAACAGTCCCAGCTTTTTAAACTCGGGTATAGAGTCTAATCTCTTTTCTGCTATTTTTTTGAGGAGTTTTTTATATCTTTTATCATGTGAAAGAAGTATATCCTCAAATAATATTTCTCTGTAGTCTGCATCTTCCATTAAAAATTCCTCTTCATTCAGCGTATCAAACGTCTTAAACCCATGAAGGCGCGTGCCTATACGAAACGTTACGGGATGTTGGACGTGCTTTATTAGAGTATTTACAATTTTCTGCTGTTGCAAGAGCAGATTTTCGTACTCATCGAGCAGAATAATTATATTCTTATTGCGGAATTCTGGAATTTTATTAGCAAAAACTCGCGGTATGCCGAAAATAAGCTTTCCTGATGGGATAATTGGTTGCGAGTCAAATTCTTGTTTTTTGCCAAGAGCTACATCATTGATGAACTGGAATACTTTATCTGCCATCTTCTGCATGAGTGCAGTCAAACTTTCCAGCGTTTCGTTTTCTTCTTTAGAATCATAATCAGGATTTATAAGTCTCAATACCTCAAGTACAATGTTCTTTTCACTGTCAGAATTGAGGCTTAAACATCCATTTTTTTTAAGATTGAGAAACATTGCAATATATTTTTGGCCTACAACAATGTCAAAATAGTGCTTAAAAATTGTTTCCCATACTATCGGATTAACATTTCTGTTTGTAAAGCTGGAAAGGCTGGGTCCATCGAACCTGTAGTATGCTCCGATGTATGAATTATCTCTCAAAAAATTCCTGCCATTTCCATATTCGGAAAGATATTTCTTTATTTGCACCTCATTGGACATAAATTTGAGGAGCATCGTTTTTCCAGTTCCTCTTCCCCCCTTCAGCACCACAGGAATACTCCCTGTAAGGTCAACCCCCACTGCCTGTTGCTCAAATAAAATTTGAGGCTGAATCCAGTACTTAATAATCTCTTCATCATCCATAAGGCTGGCATTAAACCCTGCAAAAGGATTTTTTAAGCAGATATTTTTATTTTCATCCATTTTTATCACCTTATCTATATATTTTTCTTTCCCTAGGAAAGAGAGGGGTCCATCCCTTTTTATCTGACCAAATTATTGGTAGGGTGTTATTTGGAATATTATGATGAAACCCCAGTAGTGCTTCCGAATCTTTATACCCCAAAGCATACTCCTCCCCTTCTAAATCTTCACCGTAACTTTTGCAAACTTGCCTGGCAGATTCTCTTTTTTCTTGTCCCCGAAAAATAAAAGACTTCTTAGAAAAAACCCTGTATTCTTCGTCAAAAATTTGCGGACAGATTATTTTGAAATTCGTATTATTTTTCACATTATCAATCCCTCTTTTCAGAGCAACCAACACCATATAATATAACTTAATATCGGGGTATCTTTTTATTATATCTTGGATTATCTGAGATTTCCAAAAAAGAATCGCAGTCTCACCTGTTCCAAGAAAATCATCCACTAAAATTAGATGGGCAATGTCGTCAGTAAACTCATCCCACCTTTCAAGGAAAAGGGATAATGGAAGTTCATTTATGTGCCTAAAGGGGTATAGAATATAGCCCCCACTCTCGCTTGGGCGGCCAATGTGAGAGAATCTGCATTTTTTTAACTCTTCATTAAACAATGCCTCCGCCATATCTATGGAATTTCCCATTGATGTGAAATCTCTAATTTTTCTTTGTCGGAACATAATATATGCACTCCGGCATAAATATTTGATTTCTTTTTCATTGTAGTAAATAAAATTTAATACTAAATCAAGAGCTATTTCCTTTTCTTTAGTAGTATCAATCACCTTTCCTTTGAAATTGTTAAACCACTCCTCCACATCTTTCTTTGAAATGCAATCTCCCCAGATATATTTATTATGGTTTATAATCAAATTTTGCATTTCTTTATTATCTATCATTTTTGCACATCCATCAAATATTTTATTATATTATTCCCAATTTTTTCTACTAACAGTGGAGGGCATGCATTTGCAACTTTCTGTTGCTGGAAACCAAGCGGGCCGTAAAATAGGTAATCATCAGGGAACGACTGCAGT
>DAOWNX010000029.1 GCA_030642335.1 Caldisericota bacterium | reverse complement strand
TATTGCTGCATTGTTTATTTCGGTTATAATTGGAGGTATAGGAGGAGTAATTGCAATACTTTTTATGAGGAAAAAACGAAGCGATACAATGCCATTTGGCCCATTTCTTGCAATTGCTGCATATATTATGCTGTTGTATGGTTTTGAATTTTTATCTTTTTATTTATCTTTTTTTAATTTTTAGAGAATTTAAAACTTGACATGAAAAAATTGCTTAATATAATGAAAATAATAAAGTTGAGATTTACTTAATTGATATTTTGCGGGTTAAGGGGAATAAAGAGCTTATATCTTGACTAGATGTTGTTTTGAAAGTATGTTTTGAAGGGAGGTAAAAGTGAGTGCATTTTTGAGACGCACAAGTAGAACTTCACCAATTGGCATTGATTTGGGTTCAGGTAATATAAAAATGGCTCAATTCAAACAGACACCCAAAGGTCTTTCCCTCGTAAATTTTGGTATACTTCCTATGCCAGAAGGCGCAATTCGAGAGGGAAAAATTGTTAATTCAAAGATAATTGTCGAAGCAGTGAAGGAACTCCTTAAATTTCATTCTTTTGTTGGGCAAAGGATTGTTGCTTCAGTTCCCGGTCAGTTAGTTATAGTAAAGGAAATTTTAATCGAAGAACTTCCTGAAGATGAGCTGAGAGAAGCGATTAAATGGGAAATGGAAAAATTCTTTCCTTTTCCAGTCGAAAAGACCACATTTGACTACAAGATTTTAAACAGAGTTATTCCAGAAGATGAATCTCCGGACAAATTAAATGTAGTGGTCGTAGCTGCACCATTAGATGCAGTTCAATCGATTGTCGATGTGACGAAAAAGGTGGGTCTTGACCCTATTGCTATTGAAGTAGAGCCATTTTCGAAATTGAGATTGCTTCAGTTTATACCTGATTTTGATTTTAAATCCGAGATTCTTTTTGTTATGTTAAATATTGGGCATACTTATACTTCTGTGAGTATGATTGACAAAGGTATGGTAAATTTTTTTAGAACTCTTCCTATCGGTGGGAAAAAGTTTACTGATGCGATAGCTCAATCTCTTGGCAAAAACTTTAAAGAAGCCCAGGAAATTAAAAAAACAAAACTTGATCTTAATGAAAGAAAAGATCCGGCAACTAAGGCTGTATTGCCTCTTCTGGATAACTTGCTGCTCGAGATTAGAAGGTCGATAAATTACTATTTTAAGAAATTTAATGATGGAAAGTCAATGGATACGGTGATTCTTGTGGAGGGCGGCAGTGCAAACTTGAAAGGGATAAATGAGTATATTAAAGAGAGTACTTCTTTTCCTGCCAGTACGGATCGATTGCTTGCTGATATAGCAGAAGTGAGTCCTGAATTATTTACAAGGGAGTATTTACTTGAAATGGCTCCATTTTTTTCTGTTGCTACCGGGCTTGCTTTGCGAGAACATCGCGTAAAACCTGCTATAAAAGCGAAAAAGGCCAGGGAAGCCCAGAAGCAACAAAAAAAGCCAGTTTTTAAGTATAAAAAGGGATGAGACATGAATGAAATCGTAGATATCAATTTATTGCCAAGTAAGGCAAGGAGAAAACGGCTTTCAAGGGAAGGAAAGCAAATTCTTTTTATAGGGATTACAGTTGTCCTTCTACTAGTTGGGATATATGCGAGTAATGTCTATACAAAGATTCAGAGAACAAATTATCTTGACAGTGTCAATACCCAAATTGATGCCTTAAAGAACGTACAAAAAATTCTAGATGAGCGAGCTGCTTTAAGTAGCAATCTTCTTTATTATGAAACGACAATTCCTTCTCTTACTGGCCAGCAGGCTGTATGGAATGATTTAATTAATGAAATTGCTTTGTTTATGCCAAAAGATGCCGTGTTAAATTTAATAGAAGTTGACCGAAAAACAAATTTAGTCAAGATAACTGGGCATGCAGTAGATTTCCAAAAACTTGCATGGACATTTAATGCTCTTTCACAGAATGAGAATTTTATGCAATTAACGTTAGAAGATTACTCTATACCGTTTCCTAAAGAATCGGAACTTGCTGGGAATAAGGAGAAATGGTACCCGA
This sequence comes from Caldisericota bacterium, assembly GCA_030642335.1. GTDB lineage: Bacteria > Caldisericota > Caldisericia > Caldisericales > Caldisericaceae > UBA646. Next base: position 5,919 of record DAOWNX010000029.1, on the reverse strand, counting down.
CATTTACTATTTCCTTCCAATGGAAAGGGATGATGAAATGAAAGACGTTAATTTCAGTTTAAGTAATCCTAAAACTAAGTTTGTTTTGATGATAATAATCTATTTAATTATTGCATTTGCGTTCTACTGGTTTCTATTAAAACCTCAATTTCAAGAAATAAACGATTTGAATGCTGAAATAGTGGAACGGGAACAGAAACTTTCTTTACTTAATCTTGCGAACAGAAAAATGAATCTTCTCGTAAATGATAATGATTTTATGGAAGACCGTATTTTGCAACTACAAGAAGTGTTGCCTATTGAAAGAAATGATTTTGTATTCGGGGAAGAATTCCTTGTGACAGGCACGATATGTGGCATAAATTATACTTCACTTAATTTCCCAAAAGCGAGTAAAAACCAACAAGCTTCTGCAGACACGGCACCGTTTACACTGGATTTTACTGCTACAAAGTTAGATAATGTGCGATATTTTCTCACGCATATATACCGATTTCCACAGATTGTTCGAGTGAATTCTCTTTCTATTAATAAAGTAAAACCGCGAACGACAGCGGCAGGTGCTGGTTTTTATGCTGTGGAATATAATGTGAGTATTAGTGGAGAGATTTATCTCTCCCAGAGAAAGTAAGGAGTGACATATGGACAAGAAAATTGTTAATAAAAATGTAGCTACGAAAAAGAAAGGGAGAAGGAGAAAACCCGTTGTTTCAAGAGGCACCTGGTTTACTGTTTTTATTCTTATTGCGGTATTTCTTGTCTTAAATTTTTATCTTATGCCTAAGTTATTTGCTCCGAAAGAAGCTTTACCTGTAGCAGAGATACCAAAGATAACACGAGGAGATATAGAGCTTGTGGATAAACAGCTACAGGATAGGGCCATTGTAATACCTCCGCTGGATGCTCCAGAAGAAGAGATAGGAAAACAAAATCCATTCGAGTAGAAAGAGAATGTCAAAAAGATTAGATAATTTATTAGAGCAGTTTAATGGAAATAATATCGATGCTTTCTTAATTACTGCAACTCCAAATATTCGTTATCTGACAAATTTTACAGGGGAAGATGCTTTTTTACTTGTAGCAAGTAATAAATTATTTTTGATTGTAGACTCCCGATTTACCGTTCAGGCAGTAGGAGAAGTTTTTGAAGGGGTAGAAGTATTGGAGTACAAAGCACCATTTATCAATTATCTTAAAGACCTCCTTCTTAAAGAGAAAGTGCATTGGCTTGGAGTTGAGAAAAATCGGATGACACTCGATTTATATCTCTCACTTTCTTCTCTTTCATTTTTAAGGATCGTATTTTTAGACAATGTAGTTGAAGATCTGCGAATTGTAAAAGATTTGCAAGAAGTAGAAAAAATAAAGAAAGCTTGTGCGATTTCTTCAAAATCTTTTAGCGAAACGCTTGCTGTTATAAAGGAAGGAATTACCGAAAGAGATATTGCAAGTGAGCTGGAATATAGATTTAAAAGAAATGGCGGATTAAAACCGTCTTTTGATACTATTGTTGCGTCAGGTAAGAGAGGCGCTCTCCCTCATGGCCTTGCTTCTAACAAAAAGATAATCCCGCATGAACTTATTGTGATGGATTTCGGGGTATTTTTTGATGGATATGCTTCTGATACTACAAGAATGGTTTGCGTGGGAGAGCCGACAGGAGAAGAGAAAAAAGTATTTGAAGTAGTAAGAAAAGCTCAAGAGATTGGCAGGAATTTTGTGCAAAAGGGAATAAGCGCATCAGAAGTTGATATAAAGGTAAGAAAATTTATCCAGGATGAAGGATACGGAGATTATTTTATTCATGGATTGGGACATGGAGTAGGGCTTGAAATTCATGAATCTCCACGCTTGAATGCTGATTCAAAAACTATTCTAGATGAGAATATGGTAATAACCGTTGAACCAGGTGTGTATTTGCCGGAAAAGTTTGGCATACGGGTGGAAGACACCATGCTTGTCGGCAAAGAAAGTAGCGTAATTTTAACAGAGCTTCCTCGCGAGATATATATAGTTTAATTTTTAGTCGGTATAAATTAAGGTAAAAACGATTTAAAAATTTCAGTCAGCACTATCTTGGGCAGTATATTGTACTATTTTAATGCATAATATTTTTAGTCAAAGTGTAGTATATCAAAAAATAAATACTTTTATCATAGCAAGCAATACAATTATTCCTGTTATGTCTCCTATACTTGTTATTACCGGTATTACAACATTGCTTGGATCCATACCAATCTTGAATGAGAAAAAAGAAATAAATATTGCAATTACCGACATAAGAGTGGAAAGAATAAATAGAGATAGGAAGGCTACAAGAAATGTTTGAGTAAGTGGAGGGGCATTAACTTTAGTAATATAAATGATTATAAGTGAAGCAATTCCTACAAGAGAAGCGACAACTAATCCCATTATTATGCCTGCTGTAAAATTTTTTCTTACTTCCCTACCGAGCTTAAATGGTTGCGCGTTTCCTAAATATAAAGCAGTTGAAACTCTTGACCCTACTATGCCTCCAATTGATCCTCCTTGTGCAACTACTTGAGGAATCAGAGCAAGTAATGCTGGGTATATTAAAAAAATTTTTCTTGCATTCTGCAGAAATATACCTGACGTGATACCTATCGCAAAACAGAATATTAATATGGGCAAACTTTGTTTTATGATTGGAAAATAACGATATCTTTTTGGTAGTTTATTTCTTCTTCTTTTATTCTTTTTTGCAAATCCGCTTACAAAAGGAAGAACTGCAAGTAAAACAAGGATAACGGGTTTTATGGGTAAAAGTTTCATTACTAAAATGGTGCTTATAAGAATTGCGGATACGGTGATGATATCTCCTATTACAGGAAGCATAGGAGCGATAATATTATCAGGGTCTATGTGATGTCGAAAGGATGTAAAAACAAATACAAAAACAAGTGGCAGGAGTAATACAGAAGAAATAATTCCTGCTGTGGTAGAGATCATACTAAGCCTTATAACTCCTATAGTTTTTATTTGTAGTAGGTTAGAAATGGCTGCCGCAGAAATACCTATTAAAAATGCTCCAGACACAGTCAAGGTAAAAGACGCAAGGATGTTGTGTTTTATGGCATTGTTCACTTTTGTAATTGGTTTTACAAGACCTAAATGTAGCATTGTACTGAGTCGTTCACCGAACGCTGCTCCTACATTTCCCTTGAGATCTGTCATTGCTGGCACCAGGATAATAAGGCCGGGTAGTGCCGAGAGTTTGTTTTCCATTCCAGTAAGTATAAAACCAGTAACACTTTCTCCAATTACAGAAAGGAGTAATACAAAAAGCGATTGTGTGAGTATACTTTTAAGAGAATTTTGTGGAAAAGAAATTCGTTTACTTGAAGAGTGCCTTTGCTTGTTCGTTTTTATTTTCAACGCCTTTTAACAGGACAATATCTTCTTCTTCTAGTTCAATTTCATCTAATTGATCCAGTAAATATTCAGTATCTTTTTTTATAAAGAGAGGAGCGAATTCAAATTTTTCAATATTAAGTTGTTTTAAGTTTTTTCCAATTACTTTACTCCCTTTTTCGATTTTTATCCTTATAACAAAACCTTCCATTCCATATATGGAGCGCAGAACAGGGTGAGCTCCTCCGCCTCGTATTACAATGTCTACAAGATCATCTATCCCATCGCTTATTTCTTTAGCAGCAACGCCAACTTGCAGGAGTGAAGCGAGTTGAGGAATTTCTACTCTGCTGTCTCTTGCTGTTTTTGCGGCATATATTGTTGAAATCCGCATATCGTAACTTAATGCGCGGATTTTATCTTTTATATATGTCGCTTCCATGGCAAGTTCAACATCATTTTGCAAAATTGCAGCGTATCCGAGCGTGACAACGAGCTCAGAAAATGTTTTAAGTGTGTATAAAACCTCTTTTACACTTTTCATATTTCTTCCTCCTATGGAAAATGTATTTCCCATTTTTTTATTTCTTTAAGCGCTGAATAGTCTGTCATGTCTGTTGACATTGGAGTTATCGAAATAAATCCATTTTTTATGGCTTCATTGTCAGTATTTTTTTCATTATCCTTAACTACTGTTCCTCCGATCCAGTAGTATGTTTTTCCGAATGGATCTTTTCCCTTAAATACGCGATCTTTGTAACTTCTGTTTCCTTGTTTTGCAAATTTGACTCCTTTTATTTCTTGCTGAGGAAGATTTGGGATGTTAATGTTGAAATAAATATTCTTAATTTTTTTCTCCAACACCGTTTTTACAAAGAGATAAGAAAATTTACTTGCAACATCAAAATTTAAGTTTTTGTAAGCAGCGAGAGATATAGCAATTGAAGGTATTCCATTTAGGAAACCTTCTCTTGCGCCTGCTACGGTGCCAGAATAAATTACATCACTTCCAATGTTTGGTCCTTCATTTATGCCGGACACAATAAGGTCTATCTTTCCTTTTACCAATACGTCCACTGCAAGTAGCACGCAATCGGCGGGGGAACCTGATACGCTCATTGCTTTCTTTTCACCAAAATTGAGCGAATATTCTTCTACTCGTACTGGTTTATGCAGGGTTGTTGAATGACTCCCTGCGCTTTGAGGTGTTTTTGGGGCTATTACGTAGACCTCTCCTAATTTTGAGATTGCTTTTGTAAGGGATTTGATGCCTTCCGCGTCAATACCATCATCATTTGTTATAACTATTTTCATCTACCCCCCCCATTTTATATTTATTTATCTAATGATATACTTTAATTAACTTTTTTCAAGGAGGATATATGGGAAGATTTGCTCGACCAACCTGGGTGGAAATTGATTTAAATAAATTAAAGAAAAATTTTCATAGAATAAAACGAATCGTTGGCAAGCGAAAAATAATTGGAGCTGTAAAAGCAGATGCGTATGGACATGGGGCTGTAGAAGTTTCTAAAATACTTGAGAAAGAAGGAATCTATGCATTATCTGTTGCTTCCTTTGAAGAAGCATTAAAGCTCAGAGAAAATGGAATTAAAGCATCAATTCTTGTTCTTGGCTACGTAGTCCCATCTGCTTTGCCTGTTGCAGCAAAATTTAGCATTCCAGTGACACTTTTTGATAAACGCTTTATTAAAAGATTAGGGGAATATAGGGGAGATCGTGTACTGAACATTCATATAAACGTGGATACCGGAATGGGAAGGATAGGAGTGGCTCCGGAGGAAGTACCTGAAATTATCGATGCATTATCTGTTCTCCCTAATGTTGCTTTACAGGGAATATATACACATTTATCCACTGTTGATTCAGATACATGCTATGCAAATGAGCAGTTAAATGTTTTTGAAAAGATTTTAGATAAGATTAAGAAAAAAGGGGTATTGCCTCCCATTATACATGCAGCAAATAGCGCTGCCATACTAAATTTAAAAAGAAGCTATTTTAATGCAGTGCGTCCCGGTCTGCTTCTATATGGCTTAACTCCGCTTGATGAGCCAATTAAACAGTTTGAGCCGATTATGAATTTCAAAACCAGGGCAATTTATTCCCGGTTGGTTCCTAAAGGAACTGCTATCAGTTATGGTAGGGCATATATAACAACAAAAGAAACTTTGATTGCAACTTTGCCTGTTGGTTACGCGGATGGATATTCAAGATCTTTATCGAATATTGGCGAGGTATTAATTAAAAAGAGGCGAGCGAGAATCATCGGCAATATTACAATGGATCAGATGATGATTGATGTTACTGACTTTCCTTATATTCACCCCGGGAATGAGGTAGTTCTTATTGGAAAGCAAGGGGAAGAGGTAATAACACCTTACGAAATTGCCAAAAAGATAAACACAATAAATTATGAAATTGTTTCAAGAATTGGTGGGCGGATTCCACGTACTTTTATCTATAATAGTCATGTAAAGAAATATTGATCTTTAAAATTTTATTCTCTTAAGATTTTTTGTAATC
>DAOWNX010000041.1 GCA_030642335.1 Caldisericota bacterium | reverse complement strand
CTCTCATCCAGCAGTTGCAGTACAAATCGCGTACCTACCTGGGAGAGAACTTCAGAATCAATTTCGCAAGGCCTCTGGTCAATGATAAATAAGGTTACGTTAAACTTTCTCATCTCGCGTGCTATCGTTCCAAAAATATTCCTATCTCTTAAATCCGAAGAAAGGAATTTGTGCGCTTCTTCAATGACAATAACAATGCGTCGTTTTTCTCGTTCCGCTTCTGTAAGATCCGAATACTTTTCATGAATGCGTCGAGTAATGGCATTTGCAACAATAAAATAAGAAAGAGGGTCGCTTGCATATTTGCCGGAAAATTGGACTACGACAGAAACACCACTTTTAAGATAATCAAGCATCTGTTCAATGCTGCTTTCTTCATCTGTGTCCTGTAAAAATTTAAGGGAACTTAAACGGCTGATATGCCTGAGAAACGCACTAAGAGAGCCAGCATTTACCCCAATACTCTCAGCTTCTTTTGCTATCTCTTCTTCACTTTTCCCTTGAAGAGAAAAAAGATATCTAAGCCAATTTTTTCCTCTCCTTTTATACACAAGGAATGCAGTTTCTTCGGATTGGCCTGAATAATGAAGAGACGAGGAAAGAAGAGAAAGGTCTTGCGGTTTAATGTGGTTAAGGGGAATATTTATATAATTATCTGCATCAGGATTAGTACCAACATCGAATACCTTCACCTTGCCCGGGAAAAATGATTTTAATGCAGGAAAACGTTTTTCGCCACTTTTTGCAGTAAAACCATACTCGTTATGCATATCAAAAACGAGAAGAGATGCAACATCATTTTTAATGATACCTGAAAATACAATTCTCGCAAGGAATGTTTTACCCGAACCAGTTATGCCAAAAATCGCACTGTTGCGTTCACAAAGCTTTTTAAGGTCAACGTAAATCTTTTCATCCATAGTAAGTGGATTCCCTACAAAAAATGGAATTGATGCTTTTTTCATAAAAACTGTTTCTAAATCTTCTCCCGTTGCCCTTCTTGCGACGGAAAAATGTTCAGGAATAGTTTTTATTGAAAACACATTCCCACTATTATCCACCATAACATATGGAGAAAGCGACATTTCACTGAAAACAATAGGACCCGTAAGCAAAGCCTTTTTAAAATCAGAATCAGGCGGGTCGAAAAAAACATCTTCGGTTGCAGACATAATCCTCAAATCATCGATTATGCCAAAATATTGATAGATCTTCCCCTGAATGACGACAAAATCGCCAATTCGCAACGTTTCAGGAGAAACAAATTTATTCAACCTTATTACAAAACCCTCACCAACAGAACCTGCTTTAAGAAAACCTATCATTTATACTCCCCTAGAACGCCTATAAACCGCTTTAAAACAGTGTAATCATCCCGAAGAATAAGCGTAATCTTGCCTGTCATATCAAGCAAAGCCTCAGAACGCTCGTCACTCTTAAGAAAGCTAATATAATTCTTAATAAGACGCATAATTGCCTCGTCTCGCTCGGGAACTTTATCACTATCAATACAAAAAAGAGTGTCAATAAAAGAGCTATTGCCAAAAATTTCTTTCAACTCCTCACTATCAACCAGGTAAAGCAGAGAATGAATTTCAGGAAGGTGCTCGGGTAATAAAAACTGTCCCATTTCTCCTTTTTTCCCAACAGGTACGGCACGGAATCCCCACTTCATTAGCTCAAAAATCTGCGGCTGCTCTCTTTTAAGCACATCGATCTGCTTACCATAAGCAATTGGGATTCTACCGGGTGTTCTGCTCTCTGTAAAAAGACTGACTACCAAAAAATAATAGCAAGAACTGTCATTTGTTTTTATTAAGTTTCCAAGAGACGGCAGCATATTTGCGCTACCTTCGGCAACAATAAATGAAGATTCTACAGATATAATCTCACCAATTTTTTCCATTTGAGCCATTATAGCATTTTTTTTAAAAATTTATATAATAAATACATTCATAGGAGGTGTGCCATTAGTAAAATAATTGACGGAAAAGATCTTTTAGCAAAAGTAAAAAATGAAATTACCGTAAATGTAGCAATGCTGAGGAAAAGAGGAATTGTACCATCGCTCTCTATTATAAGGGTGGGAGAAAACAAGGCAAGTATTGCTTATTCAAGAAGCATAATGAGCAAAGCTGATAGTCTTGGAATATACGTAGAACAGCATAAGCTTGATAAGTTAATTTCCGAAAAAGAGCTTATATCCATTATTCAAAAAATTAATGAAAGAAAAGAAATTAACGGCATACTGGTAGAGCTCCCCCTGCCGCAAAACATAAGACAAAAAACAGTTTTAGAAGCAATTGACCCGTATAAAGATATAGATGGATTCCACCCAATTAACTTAGGAAAGCTCCTGGCAGGAAACCTTGTCTTTGTACCTGCTACCGCACAAAGTATCATAGAAACAATTAAAAATTCTATTCATTCGATAGTTGGAAAAAACGCAGTAGTAATAGGAAGAAGCAATATCGTAGGAAAGCCTGTTGCACTACTGCTCTTAAAAGAAAACGCTACAGTTACAATATGCCATTCATACACCAGGAACCTCCCGGAAATTACAAAAACTGCTGATATTCTTGTTGTATCTATTGGAAGGCCAAAAATGATAAATAAGAATTACGTAAAAGAAGGAGCAATCGTAATCGATGCAGGAATCAACAAAATAGACGGAAAAATTGTAGGGGATGTGGATTTTGACAGCGTACAAGATATCGTAGGCCGAATTACGCCTGTCCCGGGCAATATCGGAGCACTCACAACACTTATGCTTTTAAAAAATACAGTAAAAGCGACAAAGATTCAAAATAAGTTAGACATAAGTTAATCTAAATATATCAATGCCGTAAGTAACATCAAAAACTAAATAGGTTTTTTCTTTTCTTTTTCTTTCTTTGTTCCGTACCAATACTCAAGAAAGAATGCAAGCAAAATGGCAAAGAAAAATGCGGCAACACCCGATACAAGAATGTTAAAGAGCTTTTTAGGCTTAATGGAGGACGTAGGAACAACAGGATTCTCTAGAATTGCTACAGGTGAAAGAATATTTTCTTCAGCCAGTTGAGATTGCCGATAATTAGTCTCTATCACATCATAATCTGCTTGAGACAGGTCCAAATCCCTATTAAGCTCGTTAAGTTGTAACTGTTTCGCATTAATTTCTTGATCTAACCTATGTATTTCATCCTCTGCTTCTGTTAAAAGCTGTTGCAAAGATTTTTTCTTTGCATTAAGACCAGAAAGAGTAATAGTATAATTTGCCTTCTGCAAATGCAATTCTTCATACAGAGGGTTGATTGATTGTGAACTCACCTTCAATTGAGAAAGGTACACAATATTTTCGTTCACCAGTTGCTGAGCTAATTGAGAAAGCAATGGATCATCCATAATTGATTTCTCCGTTACAAAATACTTATCTATCTGTTCTAATTGCCTTTCTACACTACCCAACTGTTCTTCATATTGCCGTATTTGAGTATCCAAAGAAAGAAGTTGTGATCGGTACGAGTTTAAAGCAGAAGAATAAGAACTTCTTTCTTGTGTAAGATTTGTTAAATTCTCCTCCTGTGAATTGAAATCAGCAAGAACTTTTTGAGCTACTTCCAATTTACCTTTTGCTACCGTAAATTGTTGAGTCAAGCTACTTCTGCTCTCACTCATCTGTTGCTTTTCTTGATTTTCCACATAAATAACAGCTCTATCAAGTAGAACATTTACAATTTTAGTAGCAAGCACAGGATCACTGGAATCTACTAAAACACGTATCATGGTGGTTCCCTTAGGGTTCTCAATGGTAATCATTCTGTTTAAATCGTTAACATTCATATCAGGCAAGTTAAGTTCATTCAAAACTTCTTTTGCCAGGTCTTTACTCTTTACAATCTCTTGGTACGTCGCAACCGAGATCTCCGGGAGAAATGTTAACGGATTTAATAATTGCTCAGGGGTAGAGATATTCACTTTAGCATTTCTTGGATTAATAAGAAGGGCTCCGGATGCTTGATACACAGGCTTTATCACAAAGTAACTCATCACACCTGCAACAAGCATTGCAAGGATAGTAATGCCAATAATGAGTTTTTTCCACTTTAATAAAACATTAATATAATCTCTTAATTCTACCTCTTCTTCCATGGTTCCTCCTAATGCGTTATATTAACAACAACTTCTTTATATGACAGCCACTTGCCAAATTTATTCTCCATAAAAACAGGCGCCATTGCATAGATTCTAATCCTATATTCTCCGATTTCCAAATCCGCTGGCAGTCGGTACCGATACAAAAACACATCCTTTGCTAATCCTGATGCAATGGTAATCGTTTTACCTTTTTTGGGAAGTAGTACAACATTATAATACTCGATATTGTTGATATTAGAGAGGATCCATTTAATTTCATATGCAGTCCCTACTTTGATACCTTCTTTTGCTCGTGGGTTAACAATAGTAATAATGGGAGCAAATTTTTCATACTCAGTTTGTGCCTCTTTCAAGTTAGGGTTGTACTGCAGAGCATAAAATAAATTATGCACCGCCTCGGGTAGCTTTCCTTCATCTTTATAAATCACGCCAAGTCGATAATATGCATAAGCATTTTTTCTGTTATATTTAATTGCCAATTCATAATTTTCTATTGCCTCTTCTATGTTGCTAAGCTCTTCGTACAAGTTGCCAAACCCTAAATATGCATCTGCGTTTTTGGGATCCAGTTCTACCGCTTTTTCAAATTGTATTTTGGACATAATCGTATCCTGCTTTAGCCTAAGGTATGCAAACCCTAACGATGCGTGTCCGCCAGCATCCACTGGATTTAATTCCACCGCCTTTGTAAATTCGTCTATTGCTTTTTCATTGTTCGTTTGCAGGTAAAGTCTTGCAAGCTCAAAATGATACAGGAAAAACTCAGGGCAATGCTTTATTGCAGCATTATACTCATTAGTTGCCTCGTTAACAAACTGGGTTGGATCCGGAGCAGACGGAATAAGTATCTCAAAATTAAAATGTGCAAGGTCGTAGTGATATTCAGCACAGAGCGGGTCAAAAGCGATAGATGATTTATATTGATTGATTGTTTCCTGCCAGGATATTCTTCCTGTGCCTGCCTTTGCGTTAAAGTTTTCCCGTGCTGCAGTAAAAGGAAATAAGAAAAGCAAAAACAGAATAACAGTCACTACCACTAAAGCAGTAACTTTTTTACCATTATTTGACTTTACTTTATACGATTTTACTTCTTTCAGACTCTTTTTTCTTTTTTCTAAAGGAGAATGCTTAAAAACAAAATATTCTTTCTTTCCTTGAGAAATAAGCAGTCCAAATCCAAAGAAAAAGAGAAGAGGCATAAACATCAGTGACCAATCAAAATCCACAAATGCATGCAACAAAATCCCGGCTAACCCCGCATATAACCCAACAAGTAAAATATTATAATTTCGCTTCAAAACAAGAAACCCTTTTTTAAACAAACGGTACAACATATAAACAAAAGCGGCAGCCCCTGCAATCCCTAATTCATCCAACACCTGAAAGAAGATGCTGTGAGGAAACTTGGAAAAGAAATAAATTGAGCGGTATTTTGCATACACATACTGGTATGTGCCGTTACCCGTGCCAAAAACTGGGTGGTCTTTTAAAAATGTTCAAACTGTCTCTTGCCATCGTTTCTCTTGCGCCAAGAGACAGATTTTGTGCTCCACCAAGAAAAGCAAAAAGCTCTTTTAATCTGTTAGTAACGCTTTGGAGTAAGGGTAAAATCAGATCTTTCTTAAAAATAGCGAAAATAGCAAACACTCCTATCAGCACAGCCAGGTACATCAATCCCTGTTTTCTATCCCTGCCTTGAGTAAGAATAAAGTAAAGAACCAGTACGACAAAAAATGCAATAATGCCACCACGCGACCCCGTAAGAAGAAGGGCGAAAAGAAATAGTAAAGTAAAAATACCGTATATGATTTTTAAAAAGTTTCTTTTGTAGTGTACAAAATAAGAAAAAGAAATAAAAATAGGAAGAATAAGGAATGCTGCAAATGTATTTGCATACTGCAGAGTAGATGAAATTCTTGCTCCCTGGGTAAAGCCTTTTCTTGAAAGAAAATCAAAAAAAGAGCCAGTCAAATGAAACTTATATCCAAAATAGGCAAAAATTCCAAGCAAAGCAAGGATTAAGGCAAGCACAAGAACACTATTCAATACAAAATCCAGATCCCTTTGCGTAGTTACACTGTTAAGAATGATGTAAAAGAGCACAACATAAATCAACACTTTATAAAATTCTGTAAGCGTTGCATGGAAATAAACAGTAAAAAATAGAGATAAAAACGCTACCGCAAGGAAGATGAAAAGCCCTTTGTCAGCACCACTTTTTACAATACTTTCTTTATTAACAATCTTCAGATAAAAAAACAGGAAAATTGCAGGAAGGGACAAAAGAAATGTACCATAAGCCTCCCAGGTAAAGTAACCACCTTGAAAAAGTCCGGAAAAGAAAACAGGAATAAGGGTAAAGATAATCAGTAAAAACTTTAAATTTACTTTCCTCTTACTTACCTCTAGCCTTTTTTTCTTTTTCATCTGTCAAATTATAATTACTTTTTTTAAAATTCAAAAACCCGACTTTGCGCTCTTTTTCCTCACCCTGCAGGTTCTGTATAAGTAATGGTAACCGTCCTTGTATCTGAATCCCATTCTACTATACAACCAAGTGTTTCTGCCACAAAACGGACAGGCACCATGGTTCTGCTATTAATTATCACGGGGAATACATCAGGATTTTTTGAATCAATCAAAAAGTACTCGTCATTAACTTGTGCTGTATTTTTATCAATCCAGAGATTAATTATTGTATCTTTAAATAAAATTGTAACTTTTCGTTCGTTGCCATCCCACGAAATCTCTCCGCCAAGTGTTTCTACAATAGCTCGTAATGGTAGTACAGTTCTACCCCACTTTGCAATTATAGTTGGCACAGTTCCCCTACCCGGGTCCACTTCTTCCATCACGCCATTTACCATCATATAAGCATTGTCAATTTGAAGCACAATTTCCGTTTTTTTTGCCTCGGGGAGCTTCTCATAAATTCCCGTAAATGTAACAATATCCCCTTCTTTCACTTCCCTTTCAATGCTT
>DAOWNX010000039.1 GCA_030642335.1 Caldisericota bacterium | reverse complement strand
TTGAAAATACATTAAACCGGGTGGAAGGGCTTTTCTCTAAATTTTTTAGGAGAATGTTCCAGGGAGGCGAAGCAAATATAGAGAGGTTTTACGATGATGATGGCGATGTGAAGGGTATTGAGTTGAATGTAAGGCTTCCTGGTCGGAAAAAACAGTCACTCCCGCTTCTTTCTGGCGGTGAAAAATCGCTGACTGCTCTTGCATTTCTTTTCGCCATTTTCAATGTGAAGCCAGCGCCTTTTTATATCTTTGATGAAGTAGATGCAGCGCTTGATGAGGGGAACATAGAACGATTTGGAAAACTGCTGGGGGAGGAATCAGATCTTACCCAGTTTATTGTGATTACACACAATAAGGAAACAATGCAGAAAGCAGACATTTTGTATGGCATTACGATGGAGGATGATGGTATATCCAAAGTAGTTTCTTTAAAGATTGTTTGATTTTTTTTGAATTCTCCTTACTGCTATCAAACGTACATTGACAATATATATACCTGATGTTAAAATGTATTAAAAATAGGAGGTTTAATATGAAAAAAGTTGCTTTAACTCCCGGGAAATTAAAAGGCCTTATAAAGCTTGTTGACAGCGAAGGAAAGTTCAGGATGCTTGCGATTGACCAGCGGGGGTCTTTACAGAGCATGCTTGCTAAGGCAGCTGGCAAAAATAAAGAAGAAATAGTATATAATGATATGGTTCTTGCCAAACGGCTTGTAACTGAATATCTTTCTCCGTATTTTAGCGCTACACTCATGGACCCACAGTTCGGTGTTTCTGAATCTTTAAAATATCTTGATAGGCATTCAGCTTTACTTATTGCGCGAGAGAAAAGTGGCACTGAATCTGCTGGGTACAAGAACAACGAGAAAAAGACTGTTTTACTTAACGAATGGAATATTGGAAAGATTAAGCGTGCTGGAGCAGACGCTGCAAAACTTCTTTTGTACTATAGAACTGATAATACGGAAGAAGTGAAAGAGTATCAGGAGAATATCGTGAAAAAAATAGGGGAAGAGTGTAAAAAGTATGATTTGCCTTTCGTACTTGAGCCCGTAGGATATGCGTTTAAGGACGATGAACCTTCTACAGATTCTCCTGAATTTGCCTCTAAAAAACCGGAAATTGTATTAGACATTGCTAGAGAGTTTTCAAAAGAAGAATATGGAGTGGATATTCTTAAACTTGAATTCCCTATCAATTTGAAATTTGTCAAAGAATTTCACAATGGCCATTTTGATGGGAAACAACGGAAGGCAGTGTATACCCTTAAAGATGCAGAAAATGCCTGTTATGAAATTACTAAAGTATCTCGTGTTCCCTGGGTTATTCTTAGTGCAGGAGTGGACATGGAAGAGTTTATTTATAATGTAGAGATTGCTTCTAAAGAAGGAGCATCGGGTTTTCTTGCCGGAAGAGCCGTGTGGAAGAATTTCACAAAATATTTCCCAAATGAATCAGATATGGCTGCTTGGCTTAAGACTTCCGGTGTAGCTAATTATTATAGATTGTATGAGGCAAGCAAGAAAGCGGTTCCTTTTTACGAGCATCGGCAATTTGAGAGTTTCGCAGGCATTTCAATAAAAGACGCAGGAAAAGATTGGTATAAAACATTTTAAAGGCCGGTATTTTTTAATAGATAACGTATGAAAATAAAAAACGAAAATTTTTTTGTTTGGTTTGGAAAAAATGCAAGTTGATAATGCAAAAGAGTGTGCAAGGTTTCTGGAAGAAGCCCACTTTGTCGTTGTTCTTACGGGAGCAGGGATTTCAACTAATGCTGGTATCCCTGACTTCAGAGGGCCTCAAGGAATCTACACAACGGGGGAATACGATGCGGATAAAATTTTTGATTTCTACTATTTTTTACAGGATCCCAGGCCATTTTATAATTTTGCGAGAGATTTTTTGGCTAAAACAAAGAATATGAAACCAACTTTTACACATAATTTTATTGCTGCTTTAGAGAAAGAAGGTAAGATTAAAGGGGTAATTACTCAAAACATTGATGCATTGCATCAACTTGCGGGAAGTAAAAACATTATTGAACTGCATGGCGGCATCTACAAGAGTCATTGTGTCGAATGCGGGAAAGAATATTCTCTCAGTGAGATGAGGGAAAAAGCAATGGAAGAAGAAGTGCCCTTATGTGATGAATGTAAAGGTATAATAAAGCCTGATATTGTATTTTTTGGCGAAGAGGTACTTCATTTTAGAGATGCAGAAGAGCTTACTTATCAATCTGACTTGTTTTTTGTAATAGGTTCGGCGCTTGCAGTTTATCCTGCTGCGATGCTACCTAATTTTGCACGGGGAAAACTTGTTGTTGTGTCGAAGGGTGAGGTTAATATTGATCCTATTTCGGTTGATCTTATGATAGATCAAGATATCGATGATTTTTTCAGAGATGTTTCAAAACATTATGGAGGTGGAAAAAATGAGAAGTAAAATTGTTTATTTCGGGCACTCTGCATTTGGTATTGGAATGGATAAGGAGCGTATTATAATAGATCCTTTTTTGGATGATAATCCTCTTTCGCCAATTACAACAGATCAGTGTACAGCGAAGTATATACTTGTTACACATGGGCACCACGATCATTTAGGGGATACAATTAAAATAGCAAAGAAGAACAATGCTCTTGTTATCGCTCCTTTTGAGATAACACAATATGTTTCAGCCCATGGCGTTAAAAATGTATATCCAATGAACATTGGAGGAAGCCATCACTTCGATTTTGGAGAGGTTAAAATGGTATTGGCTATACACAGTTCTTCTATTGTGGAAGGAGATAAAATTATTTATGCAGGGAATCCGTGCGGCTATGTTTTAAAAATTGACGGCTTCAACATCTACCACGCTGGAGATACAGGCTTATTCCTTAACATGGAATTGATAGGAGGCCAAACGTGGATTGATGTTGCTATTCTTCCAATTGGCGGTACTTATACTATGGATATTCATGATGCTGTTGTAGCTACAAAGTTTCTTCATCCAACAGCAGTTATTCCCATGCATTATAATACCTGGGATGAAATAAAAGTAGATGTAGAAGAATTTAGAAAGGGGATAGAAGACGAAACTAATGCGAAATGTATTATCCTAAAACCCGGCGAGGGATATTAGAGTACGAACTTTTTATATTCAGAGCTGTCTAAAATAAAAGGAGGTAGCAATGAAAAAATTATTAATTACGTTTGTTGTTTTTTGTATGGCACTTTCCTTTGTTAATTTTGTTAAAGCAGACGACAGTAATATAGAGGTTAAAGTCACAACAGATAAGGCTTATTATCTTCTTGGGGAGTCTGTAAAGATTACATATACGATAACTAACAATAGTGATAATCCACTCCGTTTTACTTTTAATACATCACAGATTTATGACTTTTCTATCGTAAATTACGGTTGGGGTACATTGGCTTACAGATGGTCTAAAGGCAAAACGTTTGCTCAAGTAATAACATATCTTGAAATTCCTGCACACAGTAGCAAGTTATTTACAGCAGAATGGGATCAAAAAACTAATACAGGAATGGGTGCCATTGTTACGGATTACAGGTTAAATTTTTGGCTTGTTTCAGAAGAGGGCAGTTTCGGCAAGATTAAGCAATCTCCATATCTTGCAACAGTTAGATTTAGCATTGTAAGTACGGTCAATATGCCATTTCCGGATCTTGTTGGGCCTCCTGATATGCAATATTTTGTTAAATTTCTCTACGAAAAAGATTTAATAAAAGGCTATCCCGACGGTACATTTAAACCTGACAGGAACCTTACAAGAGCAGAAAGCGCTGTGCTTATCTTAAGAGCAATGGGTATTATGCCTTCTGGAAGTTACTCTCAAGATTTTTCTGATGTTCCGGTGAATTTTTGGGGATTTAAATGGGTTGAAGAAGCATTTGGCAGAGGGATTGTGAAAGGTATTGGGCAATGTAAATTTTTACCAAATGGTGAAGTAACACGAGGAGAATTTATTACAATGCTTATGAGAGCAATGAAATTCACTCTGGTTGAAAAAGAAAACCCATTTGTTGATTTGGAACCTTCTTATTTTGGATACAGGGAAATTATCACTGCTTTTTACAGCGGTATAATTGTTCGGCCAAGCGAAAATGAAGAAATTTATTTTAAACCATTAGGTGTATTAACCAGAGGAGATGCGGCTATTTTAATGGGAAAAGCAATTAAGAGAAAGGAATAGTTAAGACCATTGGTGTATAAATTGAAAATTACTTTATTTGTTGTATAATAAAGCACTGAGATATAGATGCTTTAGGGAAATGATGACTGCCCTGATTATGATGGTGCAATAATATGGTAATGTACAGTGCTTGTTTTGTATGGGAGCAGTGTTGCTAAAAATTTAGGAGGGGGTGAGCGAGTATGGTAGGACTTATTATATTTTTACTATATTTTGTATTTTTTATTCCGATTATAATTAGAGGGGTAAAAGCGAAGGGTGAGCCGTTACAGATTGGGGAGGTTAAAAAACCTTTAATTATTGCTGGTATTGGTATAGTAGTTGTTTCCTTATTCCTTGCACTCATTGATTTTGATGTTGCGTTTATGTGGTTTAAAAGTTTAAATTTTCTCCCGGCGTTTCTTACAAGAATATCCTGGCAGATTATTCTCTATGTTGTTGGTTTCTTTTTTTCCTGGGGTATATTTTCTCTATTTTTTTATATTCCAAAGCGAAGAGAAGAGTTAGAAGCTGGAGAAAAAATCGTAAAATATTCTAAAATTCTCATTCCGATTATCCTTGCTTTTTTTTTAGCAGGGACGCTTTCTTCTCACTTTATGACTATCTTAATGTATTTTAACCGTTATACGTCTGCTGTAAGCGATCCTATCTTTGGCAAATCAGTTTCTTTTTATATGTTTTCCTATCCATTCTTCTCAACACTAATTTCTTATCTTATCGGAATTTTTGTGGTAGCATTTATTATAGAGGAAGGAGTTTACTGGTTTTACATCAAAGATAATTTTCATCCGCAGTCCGACGCTTTAAAGAGAGCGACCAACCTTTTATCTATTGTGGGTGGCATTTTATTTGTGCTTATAGGTTTAAAGATATATATAAATATTTATTCTCTTCTTTTATCTTCAAGGGGAGCTGTGTTTGGTATTGGCTATACAGATTACCATATCCGAGTTCCTTTATTTAAACTTCTAGCAGCAATATTTGGTGCGGGTGGAATCTTTCTATTTATTTATGCTATCTTTCCCAGATTTACACGGAGAGACACGGTAATTAAAGTGCTTGTTATAGGGATTTCTGCAGGGCTTTTGTTGTACGGGATTTTACCATCTTTGTATCAAACTTTGGCAGTTAAACCAAATGAATTGACTAAGGAATTAAGTTACCTTGAGTACAATATCTATGGGACAAGGCAAGGATATGATCTGGCAAAAATTGAGTTAAAGGCATTTCCAGATATAAAGCCTCTCACATTAGATGATGTGAAAACAGAAAAAGTTCTTACAGATAATATTCGATTATGGGACTGGCGTGCTCTAAATGATACGTACCAGCAGATACAGGCTATACGGCTTTATTATACGTTCAAAGATGTAGATGTGGATCGCTACTATATTGATGGTGAATATAGGGAAGTGATGATAGCTACAAGAGAATTAGACCATGATCTTTTACCTGCTGATTCTAAGAGTTGGGTCAATTTGCATCTAAAATATACTCACGGTTATGGGATATGTATGAATACGGTGAATGAATTTACTCCCGATGGTCTGCCGAAGCTTCTTATAAAGGACATTCCACCTGTTTCTTCTATTGAAGGAGTTACAGTAAAGCGTCCTGAAATATATTTTGGAGAGACTAACAATGAGTATGTATTTGTTAACACAAAGACTCCTGAGTTTGATTATCCGAGAGGAGAGGAAAATGCTTATGTCACTTATCAGGGCGATGGAGGCATTACTATTTCACCGGTATCTCGTTTTATTTTTGCTATACATTACAATGATGCAAGCATTGTTCTTTCACGTTACCTTAACAGCGATAGCAAAATTATGATTAATAGAAATATCAAGGATAGAGTAAAGAGTATTGCTCCTTTCCTTATGTATGATAGAGATCCTTACATCGTATTGGGTGATGACGGGAAATTGTATTGGATGGGAGATGCCTTTACATATTCTTCATTATATCCCTATTCAGAAATGATTGGTATGAATGGAAAAGGTATTAACTATATGAGAAACAGTGTAAAATATATTGTTGATCCATATTCGGGAAAAGTACATTTTTACATTATTGATGACAGCGATCCCGTTATTCAGACTTATAAAAATATTTTTCCTTCTCTGTTTAAAGATATCTCCGATATGCCACAATTTCTGGTAAAACATTTGCGTTATCCTGATGATTTTGTGCAGTTACAGGGTGAAATTTATACCGTATATCATATGAACGATCCCGAGGTATTTTACAATAAAGAAGATAAATGGCAGATTGCAACAGAGAAATATCGGGCTTCAACACAGCAGGTATTACCCTACTTTATGATTTTAGAAAACAGGGATACAGGAAAATATGAATTTGTTTCTAATTACCCATTTACTCCTTCCGGGAAAAATAATCTTATTGCTCTTGCTATTGCTCAGTGTGACCCGGAAAACTATGGAGAAGTAGCGGTTTACCAATTCTCCAAGGAGAAATTATTTTATGGCCCCTTGCAAATTGAGGCACGAGTAGACCAGAATTCAGATATGTCAAAGGTTCTTACTTTATGGAATCAGCAGGGATCCGAAGTAATCAGGGGGAATATGCTTGCTATTCCAATAGGAGATTCTATTCTCTATGTAGAACCTGTGTATCTTCAGGCGAGTACAAGTCGATTTCCTCAACTGAAGAAAGTTGTCGTTGCTACGCAAACGGAACTTGTATGGGGAGATACTTTTGATGAGGCAATTTCACTTCTGTTTTCTGGATACCAAAAGCCGCCCGAAGAACCGGGTGAGGAAGTGACAACATCTGAACTTATTAGCTCTGCTTTTGAACATATTGAGCAATATAAGCAGTATATGGGAGAGGGTAGGTTTGAGCTTGCGGGCAAGGAGTTGCAAATTGTGGAAGACATTTTAAATCAGTTATATCAAGAAAGACAAAATCCTTAGGAGGAATGTATGTTTTTTATTGCAAGTGAAGATGAAATTCGCAAGGGTTTAACGAGTGATATTTATTTT
>DAOWNX010000097.1 GCA_030642335.1 Caldisericota bacterium | reverse complement strand
GAGGTTATATGAATAAAATATATTAAATCACGTCAGCTTTATAAAAATCTGGCGAATAAGGCTAACATATAAAAATAAAGTAGGATTCAGAGAAAAATCAAATAAAGAAATTTTACTTTTATCATTAACACTGGATTATATTAAAATATAGTTAAAAATTTCGATTTGTAGTTACTTAATCTGAGAAATATTGTGTTTTTTTAACTGGTTATAGTATAATTATGAAAATTGTAGGGGGGAAATATGAACATCGTTGAAGTAAATGAGCTTACAAAGATTTATGATGGAAGAAAGATAGTAGACAGTATAAGCCTTAAAATAAAAAAAGGGGAAATTTTTGGACTTCTTGGGCCAAATGGAGCAGGAAAGACAACAACCGTCTCAATGCTTTCATGTTTAATCCCTCCTACTTCAGGCGATGCTTTCATAGAGGGAAAATCTATAGTAAGGGAATCTATGGAGGTAAAAAGGAGGATAGGTGTTGTCCCGCAGGAAATTGCATTGTATCCTACACTTTCTGCAAAGGAGAATCTCATCTTCTGGGGGGAAATGTATGGACACTTAGTGGAAGAAAACTTAGAGAAAGAGTAGACGAAGTTCTCCAAACTGTTGGATTAACTGAGAGAAGTAGGGATGTGATCAAAAAATATTCTGGAGGTATGAAAAGGAGAATAAATATTGCAGTGGGACTACTTCCCTCTCCAAAACTCCTAATACTAGATGAACCAACAGTTGGGGTAGACCCTCAATCAAGAACAAATATCCTTGAGACATTAAAAGAATTGAATAAAAATGGTCTTACAATTCTTTACACAAGCCATTATATGGAGGAAGTTGAATTTCTATGTAATAGAGTTGCCATTATGGACACAGGAAAAATTATTGCACGTGGAACTAAAAATGAACTGAGACTTCTTGTTGGCAAAATGGACACTTTAAAAATTACAACAATAAACGAAATGCCAAAGAATTTAGAAGAAATCATTAAAAAAGTACCAGGAGTGAATGAAGTGCACGTAACGGATAAATTGATTGAGATATTGACTTTACAGGGAAGAGAAATTCTAACAAAAATATTAGAACTCCTCAGTGATAAAAATGTTAAAGTTAAATTAGTCGAGATTAAAGAACCAAATCTTGAAAGTGTTTTCCTGCATCTTACAGGAAAGGAATTACGAGATTAGATGAAAAAGATTTTCTTCATTGGCGCCAAAGACGTAAAAATACGGGCAAGAGACCCTGCCTCCTTTATTATGTTACTTGCTATGCCATTAATTTTAATCTTTATATTAGGAATTGTTTTCCAACCCTTGTGGACAAGTAAACCTTTTACAATAGATATAGCGATTTTTAATGAAGATGAAGGAGAATTTTCTAAAATCCTAATAGATGATGTTTTTGGTTCCAATGAACTAAAAGACACGATAAAAATAAAATTTTTGGAAAACGAAGAAGAGATAAAAAAGTACATAAATGAAGGGAAAATTGCAGCTGGTATCATTTTTAGAAAAGGATTTTCTGAGTCAATTATAGAGGGGGGAAACGCTCAAATAAAGATATATGGCGATCCCGAACAGACCATTAAAGCAGGGGTTGTAAAAAATATTGTGGAATCTTTTACCTTTGAGGTCTTAAAGAGAAGAACTATCTTAGAAACTTCCCTTAGATTTTTAGGTACAAAAAACCTTATAAGTTCCACGGAAATTCAAAAATTAATTCCGGAGTGGCTTTTAGAGATAGAAAACAAAAAGAACCTCATTTCAGTGAGCAGTGAAACAGAGAAGAAAACTACCAAAAATCCTCTTGCAATGGAATACTATGCAATTGGAATAGGAGTTATGTATCTACTGTTTGCAACAAATGCGGGAGCTGAAACAATTTTTAAGGAAAGAAGAATTAAGACATTTGATAGAATGAAAGTTGCTCCTTTAAGTAATCATACAATTCTTGGTGGAAAACTTTTTGGCATCTTTTTTGTTGCGCTTCTTCAATTTGTTATCATTGTAATATTTACGAGTATATTTTATAAAGTGAACTGGGGGAATTCTGTCCCAGGTGTTATCGTTATGGTTCTCTCTGCTGTGTTGGCTTTCTCGGGTCTTTCAACACTTTTAGCTTCTCTTACAAAAAGCGAAGAGCAAATTGGAAATATAGGGCCTGCACTAGCAATGATTTTTGGTTTTCTGGGAGGAGCAATGTGGCCAGCATATGGTTTTCCTAAGTGGTTGAATATAGCAAGCAAATTTACACCAAACAGATGGGCGTTTGAGGGATTCTTTAAGCTCATGTACAGTGAAGGAGGAGTTATTTCAATTCTTCCTCAAGTGCTTGTTCTTCTTACTATGGCAAGTATTTTCTTTTTTATTGGTGTTTTTAGACTAAATCGGCAAGGGATATAAAGATGATTAAAAAAGCAATTCAAATAGCACTTCATTCTCTAAAAATTATAACTCGCGATAAAGGAGTACTTATCTGGCTTCTTCTTATGCCAATCATATGGACAATTCTTATAGGTGCTATGAGTACCCCTCGAAGTAAAAATGCAAAAATTCCCGTTGGTTTTCTCAACAATGACAAAGGAATCTATGGCGAAATGCTCTTAGAGGCATTTAAAAAAGAAGAAAGCATTGGAATTATAGAAGAAAATAATGAAGATGAAATGAGAAATCTTGTGAAAGAATCCAAACTCCTTTCAGGGTTAATTGTGCCTGAAGACTTCTCAAAAAAACTTATGAGTGGTGAAGCGGTAACAATTGAGATTTTCAAATCGGAACAAAACTTTTCCTACTTTTTAAATGAACTTATAATAAAAATGGCAAACAGAATATCCATTGATGCACTCTCTGCAAATTTTACGCTGGAGAAACTTAGAGAAAGAGAAATAATTTCAAAAAGCGAAGAAGAAAAGTTATGGAATGAGATATTTCAAGAAGCTGATACGGCTTTTGTTCCAATACCTTCCATTCATGTGGAGTATACTGTCCTATCCGTAGAAAAGAGAAATGAAGAGGTACCTATTGGAATGAACGCATCTTCTCCTGGAATTGCTGTAATGTTTGTTATGATGGGAGTACTCTTCGCTGCAGCTGCAATGGTACAAGAAAGGCATACTAAAACACTTGCAAGGCTCTTGACAACGCCTACAAGAAAATTTTCGTTAATTTCAGGGAAAATGTCAGGCTTTTTTTTAATTGGGTTCATTCAATTTTTGATACTTATTTTTTTTGGACAGTTTGTTTTGAAAGTAAATTGGGGAAATTCACCTATGGCAGTTTTACTTATTACAATAAGTTACGTTCTTTCAGTTACCGGACTTGGAACTCTCCTTTCAGTTTTCATGCGAACTTCTGCGCAGGCTGATGCATTTGCTGTGCTTATTTCAATTGTGACAAGCATGCTTGGTGGTGCATGGTGGCCTATTGAAATTGTTCCAAATTTTATGCAAAATATTGCACGATTTACCCCTCAATACTGGGCGATAAATGGATTCAATAAAATTATTACAAGAGGGTTTGGAGTAATGTCGATTTTACCGAATTTCTATATGCTTATTGCAATCTCTGTTATAACATTTTTCTTTGCTATTCTTCTTTTCAAATTTGAATAGAGTTTCTTTAGAACTATCCCTTCAATACAAAGAGGGGCTCAGAATGCACCACAAGTTCAGCAAGTTGCTCTCCTATTATGGATTTTACTACTTCATGAACATCTTTATAAGCTTCTGGCGCTTCTTCCATAATGATACGCCTCGTTTTTGCATGCAGTATGATATTTTTTTCGTCCATTTCTTTTTGTACGTGTTCTAATGTAAGTGTTTTCACTGCTTTGTGCCTACTGAGAAGCCGTCCTGCACCATGCGCGACACTGCCAAATGTTTCCGAAAGCGATTTTTCATTACCAACAAGTATATATGAACCTCTTTTCATATCCCCGGGGAGTAGAACTGGCTGGCCTGTTACTTTATATAGCCCTCGAAGATCTGGATGCCCTTTTGGAAAAGAACGTGTTGCTCCTTTGCGATGTACTAAAAGAAGTTTCTCTTTTCCGTTTATTTTGTATTTCTCAAATTTTGCAATGTTATGTGCTACATCGTAAAGAAGGTACATTCCCAATTTCTCAGGGGATTCGTTAAAAACGGAAGAGAAATAAAGTCGTGTAAGGTATGTAAGAATTTGCCTGTTTACCCAGGCAAAGTTTGCAGCTGATGCCATTGCTTTAAGATACATATCTGATTCCGGAGCAGATATCGGTAACGATACAAAATCTCTGTCGATAAATGGTATCCCATATTTTTCCATTTTTGGAAAGATGAAAATGACCTGTTATATTTTCCCTATAAGCGATGTAAATTGTGTGCCTTTTGATATTGTTTTAAATCTGCCGGTACGTTG
>DAOWNX010000147.1 GCA_030642335.1 Caldisericota bacterium | reverse complement strand
GTGAGACGACTTGAAACGGCAATTAAACAGGCAAAGCAGGCAGGACTTCTTGGTAAAAACATTTTAGGAACAAATTTTTCCTTTGATATAAAGCTGAGAATGGGAGCAGGTGCATTTGTGTGTGGCGAGGAAACTGCGTTAATTAATTCAATAGAAGGGAAAAGGGGTGAGCCAAGAAAAAAACCTCCATTTCCTGCAATAAGTGGCTTATTTGGAAAACCTACTATAATAAATAATGTAGAAACACTTGCAAATTTGCCCGTTATTATAGATAAAGGTGCTAAATTTCTTAAGCAGTTCGGCACGGAAAAAAGTCCCGGGACAAAAGTGTTTGCACTTGCTGGAAAAGTTAACATTAGTGGGCTTGTTGAGGTTCCTATGGGAACATCACTCCGCAAAATTGTATTTGATATAGGAGGAGGTATTCCAGAAGGGCATACTTTTAAAGGTGCGCTCACGGGTGGTCCCTCAGGCGGCGTGATTCCAATGGAATTTATAGATACACCGATGGATTATGAGTCACTTTCTACTCTTGGTACAATTATGGGGTCTGGCGGACTTATTATTATGGATGAAACGAGCTGTATGGTAGATGTGGCTGAGTTTTTCTTAAAGTTTACTGTTGATGAATCATGCGGGAAATGTACTCCCTGCCGGGAAGGTATGAGGCAAATGTTAAAGATATTAGAACGTATCACATCAGGCAGAGGAAAATTAGAAGATATAGATAGGTTGCAAAAAATGGGAGAACTTATTAAACTTACTGCATTGTGTGGTCTTGGTCAAACAGCCCCTAACCCAGTTTTGTCGACAATAAGGTATTTCAAAGAAGAATATCTTGCTCATATTATTGATAAAAAGTGTCCTGCAGGGGTTTGCCAATTTAGTGCATTGAAAGAGGGGAGGAAGAAACATGAAGCAAAAGTCACTCATTGACGATTTGCATGATATCCAGGAAGAAGAGGAGAAAAATTATCTTCCACAGAATAAAATGGTTAGAGCTGCCAAGACAATGAGAGTATCAGACGCAAAAGTATATGGCGTTTCTACTTTTTACACAATGTTTTCTGTATACCCTCGTGGCAAGCATATTATACGAGTTTGTCGAAACCTTTCGTGCCATTTATCAGGTGCCGAAGAAATAGTTGAAAAATTAAAAGAAATACTGAATGTAGATTTTGGTGAAACAACAGAAGATGGGGAATTTACCCTCGAAGAAAGTAGTTGTTTGGGGATGTGTTCTGTTTCGCCTGCAATGACAATTGACGATGAACCTTTTGGAAATCTTGCTCCTGAAAATATTTCTAAAATTCTCAAGAAAATAAAGGAGGACTCCAAAAAATGAAGATATACAGAACACATATATTAATTGCCGAAGATTCAAAGAGCATTTTGGAGGGAGCAAACGAGGTAAAAAAGGTACTTGTTAATGAGATAGATAAAAAAGGATTACAAAATGAAATTTCTGTTATACCCACTGGGAGTTTAGGTCTCGAAGATATAGGTGTTGCGATGGCTGTCTACCCTGAGGGAATAGTCTATGCTCCTGTTAAAGTAGAAGATATCCCGGAAATTGTCGAAGAGCATCTTTTAAAGGGGAGAATTGTAAAAAGACTTGTCAAAAGCTGGGAAAAAGGGGAAGTGACAGTCGGGGTTACAAGGCCAGAATATATAAAGGGTAGCCAGTACAGGGCAGTTCTCCGAAATGTAGGTATGATTAATCCTGAAAGTATTGAAGAATATATTGCTAACGAGGGCTATGTAGCTCTTGAAAAGGCTCTTTCTATGAAACCGGAAGATGTTATAAATCAGATAAAAATGTCAGAACTTAAAGGTAGAGGTGGCGCAGGTTTTCCCACAGGTTTAAAATGGGAATTTACTGCGAAAGCAAAGAATCCGGAAAAATATATTATTTGTAATGCCGATGAAGGAGAGCCAGGTACATTTAAAGATAGAGAAATTATGGAAGGTGACCCCCATACTCTTTTAGAAAGCATAATAATTGCTGGTTATGCAGTTGGATCTAGGAAAGCATATATCTATATTAGAGGGGAGTATACACTTTCTATTGATAGACTTGAAAAAGCTATTACTGATGCAGAGAATTATGGATTGCTTGGTAAAAATATTTTAGGGACAGATTTTTCTTTTGATATCGAAATTAAAAAAGGCGCAGGGGCATATATATGTGGAGAAGAAACAGCTTTATTAGATTCTATAGAAGGGAAAAGAGGTGAACCCAGGAAGAAACCTCCATACCCTCCGACCTCTGGACTGTGGAACAAACCTACAGTAATCAATAATGTAGAGACACTTGCAAACATCCCCTTAATCATCACAAAAGGAGCAGAGTGGTTTAAATCAATTGGTGTTCCTGGCACTTACGGAACAAAACTTTTTAGTTTAATGGGAGATATTAATTGGAAAGGCGTGATTGAAGTTCCTTTTGGTATTCCACTTTCTAAGATTGTGATGGACATTGCTGGAGGAGTTGCAGGGAATAGAAAACTTAAAGCCGTGGTGTTAGGCGGTGTTTCAGGTAGTCTCATAGTACCAGATGAAATTGATATTCCTGTTGATTTTAATTCTCTTGCACGTATTGAAGCAGGGCCCGGATCTGGTTCAATAGTTGTATTAGATGATACACGTTGCATTGTAGATATTGCAAAAAATATTACATATTTCTTTAAACATGAGAGTTGTGGAAAATGTACATCTTGTCGAGTAGGAACGGAGGCAATGTATAAAATTGTGGATAAAATTTCTAGAGGTGGTGGAACAGAGAAGGATTTAGATATACTTGAAAAACTCGGTAAAAATATGCAACTTACCTCTTTTTGTGGCTTAGGACAAGC
>DAOWNX010000015.1 GCA_030642335.1 Caldisericota bacterium | reverse complement strand
TTTAACAATTCCTCGGAGTGTTTTCCGTAGTAGATACCTGAACCAAATCCAATAAGGTCATAGCGCTTGAGAATATTTGCTTTGACCTCGGATAATTTTGTTATATCTGCGTTTAGAACTTCAGCCATTGCTTCGACAATTTTTTTGGTATTGCCGTGATGCATTGAAACATAAATAATAAGTGTTTTCATGGGATAGGTTATGGCTCTATATATTCTCCTTTTACTTTTTTGTGTATTTATCCAATTACTGCTCTTTCCTGGATAAGTTTTCCTGTTTTAAAACGCTCTAAAGTGAGATTGTTTGCTTCACGTATATACATATTTTTGTGAACTATAAGTGATGCAAGAAGCTTACCTACAACTGGGCCTAACATGAAACCATGCCCAGAATATCCACATCCCAGTATGAATCCATTTATTTTTGTTGGCCCTAATATTGGATGACGATCAGGTGTTATTATATAATATCCTGCCCATTGCTTCATTATATTTACCGAAGAAAGAATTGGTAAAACACTTGTAATTTGTTTTGAATACTCTTCAAGGAAGTTTAACGTCGAGTTCAGATTTGATAGTGAGGGTTCTTTTAAGTCTGTTCCGCCTATAATTCTTCCTCTGTGGGTTTGTAAAAAATAGAGTTCGTCTTTTACAACCATTGGGCCTAAAAAATTACGCAAAGGTTCACTAGCTGCAATTTGATGTCTGTATGGTTGCAATGGAAGGTTTAATCCGGCTAATTGCCCTATATATTTTGCTCCGTATCCAGCACCGTTTATTACAGTATTCGTTGTATATTTGTCTTTAGTGGTAACTACTTCTTGAATTTTATCATTTTTTGCATGGATTTCATTTACTTCTTCAAATGTATTTATTTCTACTTTTCTCTCTTTAAGAAACATTTGTAGTGCATTTATTACGTCAAAAGGATATGCGCTTCCATCTGTATGACACCAACTTGCTCCAACTATATCGTCTGTGTTTAAATCTGGTATAATTTCTTTTGTTTCTTTCGTTGATATAATAACACTTTCTATACCAAATGTATTTTGGTATTTTACGTATTCTTTATGCTGAGCAAGTTCTTTCTTGTTGCTTAAAAGCCATAGGTAACCACCTTGTTCAAAATGAATGGGTATTGGAAGGTCATTATTCCATTCTTTCCAGAGCTTTACGCTTTCCTTCATTAAAACGATATGTTCTTTTGTTGTAAATTGTTGTCGTATGCCTGAGCCACATCTTCCTGTGGATCCTGATCCCAAGTAGGATTTTTCAAGGATAGAGATATTTTTAATGCCAGATTTAACAAGGTAGTATGCGGTGGCAAGTCCTGTAATGCCTCCCCCGATGATTACAATGTCACGATTTTTCATTTCTTTACCTTTGCAAATATTCCGAATGGTACAGGAGTTTCAGGTGGACGTGTTGTAGGCATTTCTATTTCATCAATTCTTTTTTTTAATTCTTGTGCAAGAATTTTTTCCGTTAGAGGAATGCATGTTTTTCCCTGGCAAGGCCCTGTGCTTAGTTGTAAATATTTTCGTAGCGATTCAATATCTTTGTACCCTTTATGGATTGCATCTTTTATTTCTTTTAATGTAATATCTTCGCATCTGCAGATAATAATTTCTTCATCCTTCATTTTGCACCTCGATATTTCTTACTTCATACACAAGTTCTGGATCGTTAAACTGTACTGTGATTATTGCAGCACTTGTGTCTTTTTCTGGCAGGATAATTTTTGTTACCGTTCCTTTTCCTATTTTTTCGCCTTTTCTATTTAAGAGATTAACTTTTTCTCCCTTTTTTGGTGTCGGTAGCATTTCATATGGCAAGCTTACTACCCCATTTCCATCTTTTATGTTTATAAGAAAGATTGCAAGTCCCGGGCAAATTTTGATGCAGTTTCCGCAGCCAATACATTTATTAAAATCTATATCGGGAATGCTATTGATTGTTTTCATTGAGACTGCGTGTACTGTGCAGGATGTGACGCAGGGGTTACACGGAATTTCTTGTGGGCATTCAATGATAGCAACAGGTTTTTTTTTGATTCTTTCCACTGATGGAAAATTTTCTTTTATATCCTCTGTTTTCAAGAATCCTGTCTTTAAAAAATTACTCATATTGTACCTCTTTCAGTCCTTCTCTTATTTTTTTTCCGAAAGACCCGCTTCGTAATATGTTCAATTCTTTTATAGAAGATTCTCTTTCTTTTGTTGCATCTTTTCCCATTTTAATGAGCACTGAGTATGCAGCAGTTGTTCCTTCTATCATAGCGGTTGATGCTTCTTCTATTCCGTCAATGTCTCCTGCTACAAATGTATTTTTAAGAGATGTTTCAAGAAATCTATTTCTTATTGGTACGTACCCGCCAAGGGTGGGCACGTACTTTAATTGGCATCCTGCTTGTGCAAGCAATGTCACTGATGGTATAAGGCCCGTAGAGAGACATACTGTATCCACATCCCATGTTTTTTCTGTGCCGGGTATTTCATTGAATTTTTTATCGAGGCCTACTGTTATTGCTTGCTCGACATGTTTGTTTCCGTTTACTTCTTTAATCGTTGTGCTGGTAAGGATTGGCACATTAAAGCGTCTGAGTTTTGCTGCATGTACGAAGTATCCCCCGATGCTAGGCAGAGCTTCTATTACTCCTTTTACGTTGATGCCAGCCTGAAGCATCTGATATGAAACAATTAAGCCAACATTTCCTGCTCCTATCATCAATATGGATTTTCCTGGTTTTATGCCGAAGACATTCATTAATGTTTGTGCTGCACCTGCACCGAATACTCCCGGAATATCATTTCCTGGAAATGGTATCATTTTCTCTGCGGCTCCTGTAGCAAATATGAAATATTTACTTTTAATTTTTACAAATTGATTTTTTTTGAATACACCAATTGTATTAGGGGGATAGAAGCCGAATACAGTACTGCTTACAAAATTTTCAATATTTTCCTTTTTGATCATGTTAATCATTTCGGATGCGATTTTTATGCCTCTTGTTCCTGCTTTCTCTCTTTCCGAACCAAAAAATTTATGTGTTTGCTTGATAAGTTGTCCACCAAGAAGTGGATTTTGTTCGACGATTAGTGGCGACACTCCATATTTTTTAAACGTAATTGCAGCACTTAAGCCTGCTGGTCCTCCTCCAATAACGACTATGTCTCTATTTATTTCAATTGGAGGCGGGAAATGTTCAATTCTATCCGGTTTTTCTCCCATTCCATCTTGTCTTTCAACAATCATTCCTTCTTTTACAGGAAGAATGCAGGTTTTTATGTTGGGTATGCCGTTTACTCTCATCATACAGGATGAGCATTTTCCTATTGCGCAGAACATTCCTCTTGGCCTGTGGAGCTTAGTGCTTTTAGAGAATACATTCAAACCGTTACGATATAATGCCATTGCAACGGTTTCATTTTGATATGCTTCCATTTCTTTACCTTCAAATACAAAATGAATTTTTTCCTGTTTTTTGAAATGTAGAACCGGGTGTTCTTTAATTTCTCTCATTTTTTCTTTCCTTATTCACGGTTTATTATTATAATTTGTTGTTTCAATTTAATAGTTTTATTTTGTACTATTCTTTTTCTAACGCATCTATTGTATATAGATTTTCTGCATTCCACAGAAACCAATCGGCTATTCCATTATCATAAACTGCCTTTTTTTCTAGCTGTACCTTATTTTTCCCGTAAAAATGGTACAATGAAAAATCTTGAAGATACGGTATAAGTTCGCATTTTGAATCGGTTGCTTTAAGACGTTTTATTCCATCCTGAAGGGACTTAAGAATTGTTTCGTAAGGATGGGCATCGGGATCTTTGATGTCATAACTTCCTCGCGCGTAATGTGATGGGTAAACCATAGGGCATAAGTAATCAGCGTAGGTAGCTATTTTTTCAAGATTTTGACCTATCCCCAAATCATCTATTGCAGATAGCACCAAACCAAATATATCCACTTCTACTTTTACTCCGTATTTATGTATTCGGTCTGTTGCATATTTAAGGAACAACTGGATATTGTCTTCTTTAGAAATGGCTTTTTTATTGTAAGGATATAAAAGTTCTATGCTATTTGGCACAGCTGGGAAACGTATATAGTCAAATTGTATTTCTTCGAAACCCATTGAAATAGCTTCTTCTGCTATATCCACATTGTATTGCCATACTGTTTCTGAATACGGGTCAACCCAGGAAATATTGCTTCTATCATAATAGATTGCCCCATTACTTTTTTTGATTACGAGATCCTTTCTTTTAGCAGCAAGAAGCGGATCTTTAAATACAACGATTCTTGCAACAGGATAGATACCGTTTTCTTTACACTGTGCAACAATCTTTTGTATATTGCTTATTTTTCTGATTGAAGAATTTATATCTTTTGAAAGAGGCACAGTTGATTCATAAGAGAGGTAACCCGTTGCATCTTTTATATCTATGATGAATGTATTTATCTCAGTTTCTTTTGCAATTTTTATATAATCGCTAAACCGGTCTAGGCCTGCAGTCCATCCTGTTATATACAGTCCTTTTAGTGTTTTTGGTCGTGCAGTACGGTGTATCTTTATTGTTCCTCCATTTTTTAACATATCCATTGCTCCCCATTCTTTTTGAACGGGGAATGGTGTTTGGTGAGGAGTGTAATTGGCTTCATTTAGTGTTTCTGCGGTGGAAAATACAAATATTAATATAAGTAGTGCAAATAGATTTTTTTTGATCATACTTCTGAATTTCATCTAATCCCCATTTCTCTTAACTCTTTTTCTGAAAGTCCAAAATAGTGACCAATTTCATGCATTAATACTTTTTTAACTTTTTCTTTGAGTGGTATTTTTTTTCTATTTGCTTCATGAAGGATAGGGCCGATAAACAGTATTATACGGTCTGGAAGTACTCCTTGATATCCTGGCCCTCTTCTTCTAAGAGGTATCCCTTCGTATAACCCAAGCAAAGTGCCCTTTTTGTAAAGATGTATTCTTTTCAACATGTCTACTGTTGGATAGTCCATAGTAAGAAATTCAAGATTTTGAATGTGTTTTTTGAAGTAGTTAGGTATTTCCTCCAAACTTTCTTTAATTATTTCTTCAAATTGTTCTTTTGTGATTTCCATGCTTATATTATAATGAAATATGGCAAGAATTAAACTACTTTTATTTTATTTGATTTGCATAGGACCTGAAAATTTTTTAAAAACATTAAAGTCGAATATCTATGAAAAACGCATTATTTATTATTTTGAGCTTTCCTTTGATAAGGTAAAGTTTATGAAGTCGAGAGTAAAATCAGAAAGCAAAATATTTTATTCTTTTGATGAGTTGCCATCCTTTTTGAAAGCCAAGATTAAAAAAAATCTGGGATATGAAAAACTCCGTATTTTTAAATACAGGCTCTCTGCGACAATAAAACTTGTTGTTTCTTTTGTCGATGGAGAATTTGTTTCTTACTGTTTTTTGGCCTGCTCTGAAGAGCAGTTTTTGCTATTTCGATTGGGGAAAAATGATATCTATTTTTTTGATTGTTTTACATTTCCAGAATTTCGCGGGTTGGGTTTGATATACAATGAAGCAAAATATGCCATAGATGTATTTAAGGAACATGGATATTCAAAGGCTTGTGTTGCAATAGATTCTTATAATAAGGATTCAATTTGTGCGTTCAATAAAATAGGTTTTTATAAGACAAAAAAATATTGGGTAAAAAAAATCTTTTTTATTAAAAAGATTTTTGTAAAAAATTTATTTTACAAGGATCTTTAACTTGAAGCATCAAAAAAGTATTCTTTTTCTGTTATTTTTTATTTGTATTGATGTGAAACAGTTTATAGAAAGGGCAGAAGCCATTAATGCCCGTAAAGATGAGTACAAATCCAACAAACCAGCCAATAATTCTAAAAGTATTTGGAGATAAGGCAATTATCCGAGCAAATAGGTATTTTGCGGAAGGAGATACATAATAGCTCGTATCGAACAAATTTTTGATATTTGTTACCTGAGTGCCAAGATAGAAAATTAGAATCCCTATTGCTACTCTTACAATTCTTTCGGCTTTATTAATGTTTACTGTATCATTGTTATTGTTCATTTTGATGGTTTTTTTGGTGTTTTCTTTGGTTTTTTATATGGAAACGGCACATAATATACAGACGGTCTTAAAGTTGGATTTTGAGGGTATAGATTCATTAGCAAGTAAACTTCTTCTGGTATATTTTTGAAAACATTCAACCCTAATTTTTTTGCTTCTTGATATGTAATGGGATAATCATGAGTCCATTTGCCTTCTGTCAATATTTTTGCAATTTGTTCGGCTTTTTTTTCAGAATAGTCATTTGAGATGAGTATTGTTCTGACAAATGTTTTTACCTGGCGCTCAGCTTTTTTTGCCATATCTGCCAAAATTAATGTTTCATCGTCTATCTTATTTTTATTTTTTTCCTTTAAAACTTTCAAAATGGAAGAAGCAGGATACTGTCCCAGTTGTGGATCTACGGGACCTAAAACAGCGTTTTCATCCATTACAATCGCATTAGCGGCAAGAGAAATCATTGTTCCCCCACTCATTGCATAATGGGGAATAAATACGCTGACTTTTCCTTTGTGTTGTATTAATGCGTGGGCTATTTGTTCCGTTGCGAGTACTAACCCTCCCGGGGTATGCAGGATAATATCTATAGGCATTTTATTTGGTGTTAATCTTATGGCTCGAAGTATTGCTTCCGAGTCCTCTATATTTATGTATTTCAGTATTGGGAAGCCGAGTAAAGCCATTGTTTCTTGTCTGTGAATAAGCGCGATAACTCGCGATTTCCTCCTTTTTTCTATTTTGTGTATTAATGAAAGTCGTGCACTTTCCAGATTTTTTTGTCTAAACCAAGGACTGATCAGCGCAAGAAGTATAAAAGACCAGAATAAAATGGTAACAATGCTGTTTGCTTCATTCATCATACCCTCCTCCCCATTACTATTATATAATAAGATTGCAGATTTACAATGAGAGATGATGTTTTGAGGAAGTATTTAAAATGGTGTACATCGTATTTTACGAAGTTTACGTTAGGAATTGTTGTTTTGTAATATGTGAGTTTAAATTTTTTGTTTAACCTACAGATTTCAGTAAAAGGAAAAAGTTTTATGTAAAATATTGTTTGTATACTTCAGTATGAAGGTTTGATATAAGTAAAAATGCCTCTCATAAGGAGAGGCATTTTTACTCTATTTTTAGACGTTAATATCCTGGATATTGTGGAGCAGCTGGCATTGGTTTTTCTTCTTTGGGAATGCTTGTAACGATGGATTCTGTACTTATAAGGAGTGATGCAATGCTTTCTGCATTTTGTAGAGCAATTCTTACAACTTTGAGTGGGTCGATAATACCTGCTTCAAACATATCTTCAAATTTTCCTGTTTCTGCATTAAATCCTATGTTTTTCTTGGAGTCCAATACTTTATGAAGTGCAATAACTCCGTCGTATCCTGCATTCTGTGCAATGAGTTTTATTGGCTCTTTTAATGCTTTTTTTACAATTTCAATACCTGTTTTTTCGTCTCCTTCTGCTGTAATTTTATCAAGAGCAGGGAGTGTGTTTAAATATATTATTCCTCCGCCTGCCACAATGCCTTCAGCAAGAGCTGCTTTTGTTGCGGCTACTGCGTCTTCTACGCTGTGCTTCATTTCCTTCATCTCTGTTTCTGTAGCGCCGCCTACCTTGATGATTGCAACGCCTCCAGCAAGTTTTGCAAGCCTTTCTTCTAATTTCTCTTTGTCATAATTTGAAGTGGTTGTTTTAACTTGTTCCTTAATTTGGTTGATTCTTGCATCTATATCTTTTTTGTTTCCTTTTCCACTGACAATTGTTGTATTATCTTTGTCTACTTTTATGGTATCTGCTCTTCCTAGCATATCAAGTGTTACGCTTTCAAATTTAAGTCCAAGATCTTCTGATATGACTTGCCCTCCCGTAAGAATTGCAATATCCTGAAGCATTGCTTTTCTTCTGTCGCCAAATCCAGGTGCTTTCACTGCTACACAGGAGAAAGTCCCTTTTATTTTATTAAGTACCAGTGTTGCAAGGGCTTCACCGGTTAAATCATCTGCAATAATGAGGAATGATTTACCTTTCTGGACAACTTTCTCTAAAAGTGGCAAAAATTCCTGTACTGAAGATATTTTTTTGTCTGTGATGACTATAAAAGGATCTTTTAATTCTGTTTCCATTCTGTCGGGATCAGTCACAAAATATGGTGATACATATCCCCTATCAAATTGCATACCCTCAACTGTTTTTACATCGATGCCTAGTGCTTGCGATTCTTCGACTGTGATAACACCATTTTGACCTACTTTTGCTAAGGCGTTTGCAATGGCAGTACCTATTTCTTGATATTTTGAAGATACTGTTCCAATTTGTGCGATTTCTTCATTTGTGCTGATGTCTTTTTTAAGATGCTGCATTTTTTCTACTACTATTTTTACAGCTTTATCCATTCCCCGTTTAAGGAGCAATGGGTCTGCACCGGCAGTAACATTTTTTATCCCTTCGTTGACCATTACTTGCGCTAGTACTGTTGCAGTTGTTGTGCCATCACCTGCAATATCTTCTGTCTTGGATGCCACTTCTTTTACAAGCTGTGCACCAATATTCTCATTCGGATCTTCTAATTCAATTTCTTTTGCAATAGTTACACCGTCATCAGAGAGTAACGGAGAACCAAACTTTCTTTCTAATGCTACGTGTCTTCCCTTTGGCCCAAGTGTAACTTTTACTGTATTTGCTAATTTGTCGACACCATCTTTTATGGCCTTTCTTACATCTGTGCTAAATAGAATTTGTTTTGCGTCCATGTTTTGCCTCCTTATTTAAGAATTGCTAAAATGTCATTTTCGGAAAGGATCAAATACTTTTCCTCTTCCAATTTTATTTCTGTTCCCGCATACTTGGAGAAAATTACCATATCTCCCTTTTTTACTTCAAGAGGGACTCTTTTTCCACTATCAAGTATTTTACCACTGCCTACTGCCACGACTTTTCCTTTTTGTGGCTTCTCTTTCGCTGTATCTGGCAATACAATGCCTGATTTTGTTTTTTCCTCAGATTCTTTAATTTGTACCACAAGACGATCGCCAATTGGTTCAATTTTAGCCATACTAAAACCTCCTTTTCTGTTATATTTATTGTTTTTAGCACTCTATTACCTTGAGTGCTAAACATATTATATAAAGTTTGGTTTTCATGTCAATACTTTAAAATAAAATTTTTAAAATATTAACATATACTTATTAAACCAGTGAAAAAATTCTTGTATGACATTGTCTTTTTAAAATAGATTGAAACTCAAAAATTTTGTGATAAGTTGAAATCAATTTATTTTTTATATAATTTATATCCTTATTTCTTTGAAAGTTTTGTGATATTTGTTATTATATGAGCGAGTAATAAAAAAATGAAAAATGCAAATATTGTATCACATAGTGAGAAAGAGACGAGGACGATTGGCGAGAATCTTGCAATGCATCTTATTGATAGCGGTATTAAGAAGGGAGTGCTATGCCTTGAAGGTAAATTAGGCGCCGGTAAGACTGTTTTTGCAAAAGGATTTGCTGAAGGATTGGGCGTAGAAGAAAATATTGATAGTCCTACATTTGTTTTTATTAGAGAGTATTATTCAGGAAAAGTACCTTTCTATCATTTTGATTTGTACAGATTGAAGGATCTTGAGGAAATTGATGAATTAGGGTTTTTTGAATACTTTGACAGAGATGGATTTGTTCTTATTGAATGGGCAGAAAAAGTGAAAAATTATATTAAACCATCTGTCGAAATCCGGATAG